>CAJQOX010000223.1 GCA_905480075.1 uncultured Aureispira sp.
GTACCGCCTGAATTTGTTGCAGATATTGAAGCTGTGTTGCCAGAACAAACTGCAGCACCTGTACCTGTCGGATCAGCCGGCAGTGGATTTACTGTTACTGTTACAGTTGCAGAAGCAGACTCGCAACTATTGGCATCCACCTGAGCTACAAAATAAGATGTAGTAGCAGTGAGGGCACCTGTAGTATAGGAACTACCTGTAGCCAAAAGATTGGTCATAGCAGCATCGGCATACCAATTGACAACACCTGTAGCAGTTGCAGAGAGTGTTGTAGATTCGCCGGAACAAATAGTTACACCTGCAGAAGTTGGTGCTGCGGGTAAGGGATTTACTGTTACGCCAATTAATTTAAGAGGAGAGAGGCAATTGCCGTCATCTTCCTGTACATAAAAGGTATGTGACCCTGCAGTAAGAGCACCTGCATTGAAGGATGCATTCGGAACAGGGACCGTCATAGTTGTCCTGCTGATTTCCACCAGACTGCTATTAAAAAATACCAGATCGCCGGTTCCGGAGCCTGTTCCTGAAAGAATAACATCCTCCCCTTCACAAACCGTTACCGGATTGCCGCTTGGCATATTTGGTAATTGATTGACTATTACTTCAGCAGAAGTCAAGCCTCCCAAACAAGAACCTACTGTCTGGCCAGCATAGAAAATTGTATTTTGATTCAGTACAGGTGTGTTCAAAACCAATGTTGGAGCAGGGCCAGTAGCCAATATTACTTGGCCCAGAGGGTCGCTATACCAATTTAAGGTTCCAGAACCTGTAGAAGTAGATAGAGTTGCTGTTTGTCCTGCACAAACGGTATCCAAAGTAACCGGAGGGCCTATAGTAGCAGGAATTGCATCAAACTGTGTATAAACAGGAGCAGACCAGCCACAACAATTGTCTCGAATCCTTAACCTGACGTGATATGTTGTCGTAGCACCTAAGGTTGGTGTTGGGAAAGAAGCAATTGAGGTTGTGTAAATAGCTACCGGTGAGGTAGCATCAGTGCCATCTATAAAAACAACCCACTCATATTCAACTCCAGTTGTTGGAGTATTCATGGTAAAAGATTGTCCTTCACAAACAGCTGTAGTCATTGTTGGATCAAAAGTAGGCAATGCCCGTGTATCTCTTATGTAGATATAACTTTCGTATGCTAATCCATCAACGTCTAAATCATAATGCCCAATTGCGCTATAACTAATAATAGCTGTTGGAGAAGTAGTATTATATGAAGACGTAGAACTTGTTAAGTCATTAATAAAAAGCCCATTGGGAGGGCTTCCCCAAACACCACCACTTTTAGTGAGGATAATTTCAGAGTTTGTACATCCACCAAACATTGTTGCCGTAACCGTTTGAGGATTAGGAACGCCTGCATTGAGTAGTGTTAGGTTTTGAATTGTTGAGGAGAGTCCAACAGCACCATTAGCTGCATGACCACCACGACCACCACTACCGCCATTGCCACCATTGCCACCACGACCAATTTCTGTATCACTTGGATCATCAAATCCACCAGTGCCACCATCACCACCAAGACCACCAGAACCACCAGTGCCACCAATACCACCCGTACCAAAGGCACCAACAGAAGCATTAATATAATCTAGGACAGGAGACGTATTATTGAAGCCATAAATAGCAAGTGATGCACCACCGCCGAATCCACCTGTGGCTCGACCACCACCTTGACCACCACCGCCACCACCAGCGCCACCGCCGCCAGAGCCATCAAATGCGCTACAACCAAATAATCCATCATCATTTTGACCTTGGCCGCCACCACCTCCGCCGCCGCCAGCGCCACCTATACCATCGGTTCCATCTTCAGATTGTCCTCCGGGGATAAAGTATAATAATGTAGCATTAAAAGGATCGACCAAAGTGCCATCCGTGCCATCTGTTCCACTATTTCCAAGTGTACCAGCAATACCGTTCGAACCAGCATTACAGTTATTAGGAGCACAACCGATAGCATTCCCCCCATCACCAGCAATAATTCCTACTAGCCCTCCACGGCCCCCATCACCACCACTTCGAGTGCAGGCTCCGTCATTTCGTTCTCCAGATCCACCGCTACCACCAAAACCGCCAGTTCGACCAGCTCCATTAGCACCTATAGTTCCACTACACCCATCGCAGTCAGCGCATCCAGGAGTTGATCCTGCACCACCACCACCACGACCACCAAAACCAGTTTGGCCATTGGTACAATCATTACTATCATCATCTCCTCTATGTCCATTTCCTCCATTAGCACCATCAATACCATTAGTACCATTAGAACCATTAACACCAGTTGAAGCATTTCCTGTAGAAACATCTAAGCGTGTAAAGTAGAAAGCAGAAGAGTTTGCTACGTGAATTCCATAGACAGAACGACCTCTATTGTTAGTTGAACCTGACGCATTAGTAGTGTTTTGTATTGTTATATCCTTTATGTAGACATTATTAGTGCCATTGAGTTGAATAGCAATGTAATGTCCAATTCCAATACTTGGTTCATCAAGAGGAGCTGCAATTAGTAAATTTGTAGTCAGAGCACTGTTTTTCACCCATTCTCCAGCTACAATTTCGTATCGTCCATCTAGAACGGTATTACTCGGAACATTAAATGTTTGGCTGTAATTCCCCCCTGAATAAGTACCAAAAAGCATCTTGATATGATGCCTTGTTGCAGTAACTAAGTTCAAAGCCCGGTCTAATGTAACAGGGTCACTTGTAGAGCCAGAACCAGTAGGATTACCTATTGGGGTAACATAAATAATCTCACTACAGTTTGTCTGTGCATGGATAGCATTTGTCTTAAATATCAGAAAGCCTAGTAGGATTACTAAATAAAAAAACGTCTTAGATTTTCTCATGTATTTTTTTAAATGGGTGAAAAAATAAATAAAGTTTATTGTGGTTAGCTAAACCAAAATGTTGGTTTTACTGCTAAGAATTTCGGGGTTTGTGAAACGATGTATTGCGATATAAGGTTTTTTAAGAAATAAAATTCTTAAAAATACCGTGTTGAAGATAGAAGAAAGATTTAACTTTTAATAGTTTCATTATTTTTTTTTTCTAAATAGGAGAAGAGGAATTGCCTTTTACAAAGGCAGATGTAGAGGTATTTGTTTTTAGATAATATTATCTGACATTAGGCTTTATTTCGAATTGTTCTATTAATGCTGCATTTATAGCATTCCTTTTTAATAGTATGGCAATTTTTTCTGCTTCGTGAAAAACTAAAGCCCATTCCCCATCCCCCATTCTTTTTCCTAAAAACTTTAGTTTTGGGGTTAATTCTTGGTCAAGAGCAAATACAATAGTATTAAAATCATATTTAAGCTTAATAGCATGCCACGCTTCCTCTTCCAGGACAGCAGGAAAGTAAGAGGATTCTAAGAAATCATTGGAATGACTTCCATATCGATCATTGACATAAAGATGGTTCTGTGGATGTAATCCATATATTAAATAACCTGAGGCTAATTTATTGTTAAAGATAGGTCCTTGAATGTTGGCTGATCTAAAGAAAGAAATCATATTCATCTCATTGTCTGGAATGCCTATCCGGATAGATTTTACAGGTTGATGTACATCAGGACTCATAAATACAGGTACTAAAATATAAAGGAAGGTCATTGGAGACTGGTAGCTTAACCAAAAAGTAGATTGTTTCTCTTGAGAATAGTATTTTTTCCCTAGAACAACTAAATTAGCTATAGAGGCCAGGCCAATAAAGGCAATATTATTGGCAGAAATAAAACCCGTAAAAAGCCATACAACTTGACATCCGAACATCAAAATTTGATTTTTATTTAGCTGCTTTTTGGCAAGCATGAAAATTAATGAAGCTAAAGTAATAATCCCTGAAATTAAGGCAAATAGTAACAAATGAGTCTTTAAGTCCCAATAGGCTGACCAAAGATTTTTATCATAAGAAGAAGAGCAAAAAGAATTGCTGAAGAAATGACTAAGAGGATTACAAAAGCCTACTACAAAATAAGGGTTAAGTAAAGACAAGCTAATACTAGCTATAAAAACCTTTATCAAAGGTTTTGTAAGTTCTTCTGTGGAATTATTTTTAGCCTGCAAAATTCCTAAGAGTAATATAGCCCAGCCTATTAAAAAACTAATGTGGAAATTTATCCAGATTACTTGTAACAGAGGTAATAGCCATAAAGATTTGCTATTCTTGTTTGTGCGAAGAAATTGGTAGACCAATAAGAATGAAACAATTGATAGAAGGAAAGCAATTGAATTAGCAGTTGTTATGGCATTCCCAAATATAAGAGGAATAGTAAGGATGCTTATCGCTCCCATCCATAATGGATTCAGGTTTTTCAAAACTACTCGAAGAAACCAAATCCAAATTAAAAGGAAAAGCCCTGTTAGAATAATATGCAAGCCGCTAAATCCAACAAACTCCGTTAGCAGGTAATAAAAAACGCCTAAACCCCAATCATGGTTAAGTACTTCCTTTCCATAATCTATATATGAGAAGATGTTTTGGTATAGAAATGAGCGGTTGGAGATAGTGTATTCTCCCTCTTTGATATAATGTCCTAAAGAAGAACTAATCAAGGAAATTTCTTTGAAAATAAAAAAACCAGAATATAATACAATACTCACCCAAGTGGCGATAATGATAATAGGATTATATGGGTTGTTTTTCATTTCCAAAATTGAATGTAAATTTCATTGTTAAATCACAAAGTAAATGAAAAAGGGGGTTTTTCCCAAAAAAAAATTATTTTTAGGAATTATTGTCCATTTTACATGAATATGATTCTATGCAATTGAGTGAAAGAATAAATCATTTCTTTTTTAAGGAAGTATCTGCATCAACTCTCGGGTTTCTTCGAATTATGATGGGCTTATTTATGCTCCTGGATTTCCATGGCTTTCATCTTTATTTTTCGGGAGAGCTCGTTCACTCCAAATTCTTTTTCACCTATGATGGGTTTCATTGGATAAGCATATTTCCTGAATATTTGATTGATATTTCCTTTTACGTTTATTATATAGCCACTATTTCTTTTGTTTTGGGGATAAGGTATAAGCTGAGTTCATTTATTATGTTCCTAGGTTATACTCATGTGTTTTTAGTGGATCGGGGTCATTATAATAACCACTATTACATGTTCAGCATGTTATTGTTTTTCTTTTTTATCTCTAATGCAGATAGGTGGGGTTCAATAACGAAAACAGAAAAGAAAACGATACCTAATTGGCAATTAGCAATTTTTAAGTTTCAAATTTTTATTGTTTACTTCTTTGGTGCAATATCCAAAATTCAAGGTGATTGGTTAAGTGGCTTCCCAATGCGTTTTTGGTTATATGATATATCACCTAATATGCTCAGTTTTATACAACCATTTTTTCAATCTGAGGTGGGGGCTATTTTTTTTAGTTACTCAGGCTTGCTTTTTGATTTATTTATAGGGTTTATGCTATTTTCTGTTAGGTGGCGACGAATCGCTCTTCTTTCGATTTTGTTCTTTCACGGAATGAACCACTTCATGTGGAATATTGGTAGTTTCCCATTTGTAATGCTATCAGCAACCGTTTTATTCTTTCACCCAGATTGTGTCAACAAGAGTTATGAATATTTGAAGAGTAAGAATAGATTAGTTGTGTCGTTATTCATAGGTAGTTTCTTAACCTTTTTAGTTGCCTTTTATTTGAAAATAGATTCATGGAAAATTGTTAGCAGTTTGTTGATAACTTTAGCCCTGTTCTTTATGGGAATACAGTCCCCCAAAGTAATCTTTTCATGGTTATTCTCATTTAAGAAAACAAACAAAGAGACGGAGACGGTAGTATATAATTATTCTAACAGGAAATTGATATTGGGCTTTATTTCAGTATGGTGCTTATTTCAGATTATTTTTCCTTTTAGACATTGGATGTATAACGGAAATCCATCTTGGACAGGTGAGGGTCATTTTTTTTCTTGGAGAATGATGTTGGTAGGTACTGTAGATGCAGTTAAAATAAAAGCTCTTGTGCCAGAAACAGGTGAAGAATTTGTTATAGCCTTAGAAGAGTATTTAACTTGGAGACAATTTAGAAAGTCAATGAGAACTCCCAAAGGACTTCTTCGATTTGTACATTTTATTAGAGATGAAATGAAAGCTAAAGGAGGGGTTGAGAATCCAATTATTAAGATGGAAATATGGAAATCTATCAATGAACGTAAAATTAAACTATTAAATGATACCACTCTAAATTATGCAGAGGTACCATATACGTCTGTAGCCCCTGTTGACTGGATGACAGATTGGAAAGAAAGTGACGAGATTCCAACATTTGACATGGATAAGTATAAGGCTTGGAGAGGCTTTTTGCAAGAACAAGATAGTATAAATGCAGCAGAAAGTTTTTATAACTAACTGATGTTACACAAATCTCAATAACAGCTTACTTTGTTTAATTGTAATTGTTTCGCAGTTCATCTACTCTTTTGTTTTTTGTTTAATCCTAATTGCTTCGCAGTTGATAAACGAACGATTCTAAGCCATTTTTTTAAGTGACATTAATATACCACTCTGTAATATAGTGCATTAGAAGTGCACTCTAATGATCCTAGTGAGGTTTTGACTGCTAAATAAGCAAAAAACCAGATAAAACATAGCGCTTGTAAAACTACTCAGAGAAGTTCTTAGCGCCCTAACATCTAAGATATAACACCTAACACCCCTTCAATCTCCATTAAGTATTGTCCTCTACTTTCTTGTTTTCTGCCTAACTTCAGTTAGTAAGATAATCAAAATGGGTTTTCTGTTTTTATTCTTTAATTTTTGGTAATACCCTCCTGAACTAACTCTTGTTTTTTATTAAATTTACTATCTTTGACATACTTTACCACATTTAAAAGAAACCTAAAGTAACTAATTTAAATCACCTAATATAAACCAACAGCAATATGTTCGGACAAATGGAAGAAATGAAAAAACAGATGCAGGAAGCACTGACAAAAATAATTGTAGAGGCAGAAGCAGGCGGAGGCATGATAAAAATAAAGGCAAATGCTGCCCGTCAGATTCTTGATGTAACAATAGATCCTTCATTGGACCTTTCAGATAAGGAAGAACTGGAAGATTTGATTCTAGAGGCTACAAACCGTGTCATTGCAGTCGCTGCGATGAAGGAACAGGAAGAATCTAAAGCAATGCTTGGAAAAATCCTGCCTCCCGGCATGGAGAATTTGTTTGGATAATGCTTTATGTTATCAATTTGGAACTTAGAATGAAAAACTTCCATAATTCCAAATTCATAATTCATAATTCATAATTCAATTAAATTATGGCTGTATACGTAGGCAGATGGGATTGCACCACCTGTGGATACAAAGGCATTAAAGGTCCTGAATCGGAGTGTAACCACTGTGGTGCTGACCGTCCGAAGGATGTAAAGTTCTATCTGGCAGATGACAGCGAAATTGTACAGGACCCTGAAGCACTAAAGAGGGCAAGATCGGGCGCAGACTGGGAATGTTCCTACTGTGGCGAGAATAATCAGGCATTCGAAAATAAGTGTATGTCCTGTGGCAACAACCGAGATGCTTCAGACGGTGACAAAAGCCTGAAAACTAAAACCTACTACAACAATGAAGTACCACGGACCGGAGATAATACCAAAGAAAAAAAACTTCAACAAGTAGCTCAAACAAGCAAGCCACGAAGAAAAACAAAGAAAAAGCCTTTGATTATCATTCTGGTGATATTGGTGATCCTGGGTCTGATATTCGGGCCCGGTCATGATATTGAAGTTACAGTAGACGGTTTTGAATGGGAACGAACTATTAAAACGGAAGAAAAAAGGAAGGTAATTGAAGAGGACTGGCAATTGCCAAATGAGGGGACACTGATAAATTCCTTTCAGGCTGTTCATCATTATAATCAGATTCTGGACCATTACGAAACCCGGACAAGAACAAGGCAACGGGTCACTGGTTCTGAAGAATATGTTTGTGGAAAAACTGATATGGGCAATGGTTATTTTGAAGATAAATATTGCACTCGGAATATAACCGAATCTTATGAGGAGGAATATGAAGACCCTGTTTATCGTCAGGAACCGGTTTACCAAACAAAATACAAATATTCAATTTACCGGTGGAAACCTGCAAAACCCCTGATTAGCTCGGGCAATAATCACAAGGCAGAATGGGCTGACACAAGAGAAATTAAAAACAATCATTACCTTAGAGAGTCCGGCCGAAAAGGAATCTATTGTATAATTGTGAAGGATGAAGAAAATGAAATACACCGGCATGAGATTCCTGAAGAGAAATGGGAACAACTGGAACCCGGAACTTCACTTAAGGCAAGAAGAGGGAATGCAACAGGAAAATACAGAGGATTATCGGATGAAACGTTGAAAATTAAATAGATTATTGATCAAAACGGAACTGCTTAGGTAATTCCTTAGTTACAATAGAGATACTTTTATTAACAATAGCATTACTAACACAAATTTATATATGAATATCGGACAAAAAATACTCCTCGGAATCGGAATTCTTGGCCTGGCACTGCTTACGCCTGTCATCTTTTACACCTTTGGCAACAGCGGTCCCGTAGACTTTTTAGGAGACAAAATTGGTGCCTTAGGCAGCCCTTCCACGCTCACATTTATTTCATTCTGTATGATAGGCCTTATGGCCATTCTGGGAGGAGGGAAAAACGGCAGTGCCACAGTTATCAGTTTAATTATAGGTTGTTTATTGATATCCACTGCTGTAGACATCAGTTTCATGATGTGGTTCAAGGATTTGATGTCTAACATTGAACCGCTTTCCAATCACAAATTGAATTTGCTGACCGGGGTATTTATTTTATTGTTCGGAATGTTTCTGAGCTTTGCTAAAAAAATCTCCCTGAAAGTAGAAGTTCTTGCCCTGGTAATCCTGCCGATTTCATTTTTGGTGGGAAGCAGCTATGCAGGTATTCTTCCTGTGGGTGAAAACGGAGACAATTTTAATATTTCGATGAATGAAGGCTTTTCATCCTTAAAAGGGATGATTAAAGAGAAATACATGAAGCAGGAAAATGTTCAGAATTACGTTTCTGAAATTGAAGAAGATGAAAGTCTGACAGAGGAAGAGAAGGTTGAGAAGATGAAAGAATTGCAGGAGAAGATTGAAAAGCTGGAGAGTGAAGAAGAGATGATGGCAAGATTAAAAAAAGAGAATGAAGAATTCAAAAAAACAATAAAATCACAAGAGGAACAGCTAAAAAACAGTGGTTGGTGTGCCAATTCGAAAGACAGCAGCTCGCAGGTCAGGAAATTTTCTGAAGCAGTACTACCCAATCAACCTTGTGTACGGGATTTTGCGGTATCTCTTGTCAAGGAAGAACAGGGGGCTTATTACGATGTAAACAGATATACACCGGGAGAAGCCGGACTGAAACAGATATGTGTCCTTCACTATCATTTATCTACTAACTGGAAATACATCAGCGACCCTACAATGATACGCAACGACTATTATTCTCCTGCAAACCGTACTATTGCGATTGGTCTTGCAGGCGATTGCGATGACTTTTCAATATTGAACGCTTCCTGCGTGGAATCTATAGGCGGAGTATCGAGAATCATGGCAGGCTTTTGTCAAGGTGGCGGACATGCCTGGGCGGAAGTGCTGATAGGTTCCGAGTCGCAATGGAACCGTGCTGTATCTTTAATCCGCACCTATTATAAGGACAAAAACAAAAAGCTGAAGCCGAACATAGACAAAGACGGTGCCTATTGGCTTTCTTTAGACTGGATAATGGGAGAATTTACCTGTAATGACGACCGGTCGAGAATGATGGAACTCTACACTTCTGCAGAACAATTGAATAAATAACCGAAAGGCAACAAAATAATTATAACGGGCTGTTTTCATTTATGGAGACAGCCCCTTGTTTTATTGATTTTTCTGATTATTTTTGTTTTAAACATAGAAAAACCACAAAAATGTCCAAAACACTTCACAACAAAACACCCCTTTTTTATTCTCATAAGCTAAGTACAAAACTGGGCAAAAAAATCTATTTCAAGATGGATTGTCATCAGCCTTCCGGGTCTTTCAAGATACGAGGAGTAGGCAAACGATGTCAGGAAGCTGCGGAGGAAGGCTACCATCATTTTGTTATTGCTTCGGGTGGAAATGCAGGCCTTGCTGTAGCCTATGCCGGGTGGAAGATGAGTATAAAAACTACGGTTGTAGTGCCTCAGAGCACAAAAAAACCGATGCAACAAAAATTAAGTAACTTGGGTGCCGATGTTATTGTACACGGAGAAGTATGGGATGAAAGCAATAAATACGCTCAGAATCTGACAGTAGAAAAAAACACGATTTATATCCCGCCCTTCGACCAT
>CAJQOX010000224.1 GCA_905480075.1 uncultured Aureispira sp.
TTGCCTTTGATTTTCTTGGAGAAAGGCCACAGGGGCGGATGATCGCCTTGATATCCTCTACCTTTTGTGCCGCCATATCTTTGGGGGTATCAGCCAGTTCAAAAAGAGCAGGTGTCACCTTATTCACCCTTTCATCGGTACACTGCGCGGAAAGCAAAACAGCCACAAGGAGTGTGTACGGATCCTTATGCGTCAGGGGTACCGGAGTTTCGGGATATAAGTCCTTTAATCTTCTGTGAATTTCCAGAACAATTTCCTTTTTTGTCATTTAAAAAATTATTTAATGATAATAATTCTATCTTCAAGCTCAGCATTGAGATCTCTTCCTTCGGCCGTTTCTTCCTGAATAAACTCTATAATAGCATCCCTGAAAAGCACCCCGGTAGCATTTTGTTTTTTCCCTTTAAGGAAAGAACAACTATCTCCACCGTTTGCAATATAATCAATAGTGGCGAAACTGTAAACACGGTCCTTTTCAACCTTTCTGCCATTGATACGCAAGTCCACCGCCTTATCTCCCTGTAAGGTCAGTTTGATGTGTTTGCTGACGGGCCATCCCCCTTTTGCAGCCATGTGATTAAAGAGCTCGCGGAGTTCTTCACCCGTCATTTCCACCACTACCAGAAAATTTTCGAAGGGCATGAGCTCAAAAATTTTCCCTTTGGTCACCTCCCCTGCCGGAATAGAAGGAATTCGGAGCCCCCCGTAGTTGAGGACAGCAAAATCAATTTTTCTATTGAGATAATCCTCACATTTTTTGTGGGTCAGGTCGGCTGCCCAGTTCGTCATTGTAGATTCGGGTTGAGCCTTGTTGAACATTTTAACAAGGCTGCCGATCACCGTCTTCATTTCATTGCCTATCTCTTTTTTGTAAGAGGCAATCAGTTCATTAACATAAGAATCCTCCTCGCTGAGTTCTTTGATTTCCTTGTACTGATTGTCTGATTTGACAAGATGAGTTTGCGGAGTACAGGCAATGAAGAATAAGAGAAAGAAAGAAGCAATCAACAAAAATTTATTCATATCAGATAAGATAACAAATGAAAACATTCAAAAGACAGCACATTATACAAAAAAAAAGCACAAGACGCAGCTTGTACTTTGATATTTCAGAATAAAGATAAAAATTGATCATGCAAAGAGCACACCCACTTCTTTTTTGATAGCAGAGAGGGCATGAACATAGCCAATTTGCGGAGTAGCTTTGAGGTATTCTACCAGGGCCCCAAGAAATTCCTGAGAATTCGGAACTCCCTGAAGGTCATCATCGACATATTTTTTTTCCAGGTCATTGTATAATTTCTGACAGATCTGAGTCACCTCCTTTTTGGCAAGCAGAATGATATTCCACAACTCATCTGTCATATACACCTGTTGAGTCACATTGTGGTTAAACTCCTCCTCTACGGACATAATAAGGTGCGTTTTGTATACTTCTGCCGAGACATTTGCATTCGTATTGGTATTAGAAACCAACTGACCGAGTTCCATTCTTGAACAGAACAAAGTCATACGTTCATAGGCCTGCAAACGAATAGGGATAAGTGTTTTATTGGTGGTTTTTACTACATCAAGTCTTCTGTTTTCGGAATCTCTGATAAGCATTCCACGAACAACATCCGCCTCTTTGTTCAAAAAAGCACGAAGAACTAGCCACGCAGTCAGAAAAACGACTAGTGAGGGAATGGTAATTTTTAAAATTTCAATAAAGGCATCCATAAAAATATATTTTTTAAATTAGGAAATGCAAAGATAATAGCTTGTTTAATATTTTTAGGATATCATGGTTTTTTTTACATTAATTTTTAAATCCAGTCATTTTTTTTGTTTTAAACCGATAAAATCATGCATTCAGGATATCATATCTATCAAAATAGCTATTAAAATATTTTTGATAATAAACTAAAAATGCAATGAACCAATTAAGGTTACAGTTTGTTTACCAAATAATTCGTATATTTGCAATTACCAAATGAAATTGATAAAAATAAAAAGATAAATAAAATGGCAGAGATAGAAACACCTGTAATGTTAACTGACGGTGCGGTTCAGCAACTAAAAAGTATCATGACAGAAGAAAATGTTACCGAAAAACACAGTTTACGTGTTGGAGTGAAAGGAGGAGGCTGTTCAGGATTCACCTACATATTAGGTTTTGATGAAAAAACAGAAAATGACGAGGAATTTATGTCAAATGGGATGAAAATCATCATGAATAAGGCACATGCTATCTATTTGGTAGGAATAGAAGTAGACTTTATAGATGGTCTTCAGAACCGTGGATTTACCTTCAACAATCCGAATGCAACAGAGAGTTGTGGCTGCGGCACTTCATTTTCTGCCTGATAAAGTAGAATAACAATTTATTAAACTGATGATTTATTTTATATAAGTCATCAGTTTTTTCGTTTATTAGATTAACAATAACTATATTTGCAACGCTTTTTAAATAAACCTATAAAAAAGAATTTGTTATTATGCCAAAAATGAAAACACATTCAGGTACTAAGAAGCGTTTCAGATTCACAGGAACAGGCAAGCTAAAGCGTCGTCGTTCCGGTTTGCGTCACATTCTGACTAAAAAGTCGAAAAAACGTAAATTATTGGCCGGGCATGATGCTTTGGTTCATAAAAGTGATGAGAAGCGTATCAAACATTTACTTACAAAGTAAGTAGTTAGTTAGTATCAGAATGCCGGAGAAATTTCTCCACAGAAAAGATGAGGACAGCGGATAAGTGTGGGCGTCTTCTTTGCCTAGCACCCCTGATCACTCAAATTAGTTTACTTTTTAAAATTTAATAGTATGCCACGTTCAGTTAATTCTGTTGCATCAAGAAAAAGAAGAAAGAAGATTTTAAAACAAGCGAAGGGTTACTTTGGTGCAAGATCAAAGGTCTACACAGTAGCCAAAAATGCTGTTGAAAGAGGTTTACAGTACGCATATCGTGACCGTAAAGCCAAAAAACGCACATTTCGCAGCTTGTGGATAGCCCGTATCAATGCCGGTGTTCGTGAACATGGATTGTCTTATTCTCAATTCATGCACAAAATGAGCCAAAAAGGTATCGAGCTTAATCGTAAGGTTCTCGCTGATTTAGCGATGAATGAACCTGAAGCTTTCAAAGCAATTGTAGATGCAGTAAAATAAGTGTATAATAACCTTATTATAAAAGCCCTGGATTTTAATCAATTCAGGGCTTTTTCTTTTTGATCGATCATGTGACAGCCATCATCTCTAAGAGATCAGAGCGTATTAATAAATTATCCTTAATATTGCTGTTTTTTTAGTGCAGAACCTTATCTTTATCCTAAACATTACAAAAATTTATGGAAGCCAGATACAAAGACCGGAGCATTTATTTCAAAGAACAATCGCTGACCACCGAAAAGCATGTCATACCCTTCATTAATGAATATTTGAAAGTTGATGATAAGGTGCGTCTGTTGGAAATTGGCTGTGGAGAAGGGGGCAACCTTCCTCCTTTTCTGGAATTGGGATGTGAAACGGTGGGTGTTGACATTCAGGAGAAACAAGTGCTCAATTCAATGGAGTATCTTGGCGACTATGTGGAAAAGGGACTGTATAAAGGCATCGCAAGTGATATTTATTTATTGAATAATGAGGATGGCGGAGAAGACATTGGCAAATTTGATCTTATAATCATGCGGGATGTAATAGAACACATCCACGATCAGGACAAGTTCATGGGGCACCTCAGGAAATTCCTGAAGCCCGGTGGCAAGGTATTCTTTGGCTTCCCACCCTGGCACATGCCCTTTGGCGGACATCAGCAGACCTCAAACGGTAAGGCATCAAAACTTCCCTACATACATTTACTCCCCAATTTTCTGTATTTCAGAATATTAAAATGGTCCGGAGTGACCGAGGATTATATAGAAGCATTAAAAGAAGTGAAGGAAACCGGCATTACTATAGAGCGTTTCCGAAGGATAGTCAAAAAAAACGGCTACAAAACAGACAAGGAACAGCTGTGGCTGGTCAACCCTAATTATGAGATTAAATTCGGTATGAAACCCCGTAAACAATTCTTCCTTTTTGCAGTAATACCTTTTATCAGAAATTTCTTTACTACTTGCAATTATTCTGTAATATCGCTTACATAGATTTTTATATCTATTTTTTTATCTGATTAATAACCTGAATTGTTAGTATTTTCTGATTAACAAATTTGTATTGATTTTGCTGTAGCAAAGCTAATGTTTCAGACATTAAGTTTTGTAATTGCTATTAACATTTGAAAAAGGTTATAAAAAATGAGTGAATATAAGCTTCAGGAAGCCCCCTACCCTTTCGAGTTGTACAAAACTATATTGCAAACTCCTG
>CAJQOX010000225.1 GCA_905480075.1 uncultured Aureispira sp.
TCAAGGAAGTGGTAGAAAACGGCCATCCTTTTACGATCTATACGCACGGGGCTGATATTACCTTTATTATGGGTGCCGAATACGAAATTGCCATCAAAATATTGAGTGATATGTATGTGGAGGCCAAAGAAAAAGTCAAACTTTTACTCGATAAGAGTGTGCGCGAAGAAATTCTGGCATGGCTCAAAAAAGAATTTGACAGAGTAATGAAAGAATTGGAATTTAATATCAAAGATTCAGCAAGAAAGGTGAAACGAGGTTGGGATAATACCCAAAACTACGGCAAAAAGTTGTTGATTGCCATCGAAAGTGGTCTTGGACATCAGTCTGTGGCTATGCAGGAGGAAATCAAAAGACAGGTTGATAAACTGCATAAATACAAGCGCGAATTGGATGCTGTTATTGATAAAATTACCGATGAAGGCCTCGATTTAGATCAGCTTAAAAGCGAAGTATCCGATCCGGGCTTTGAAAAACGCGTCAACAAATGGGATGGCAAGGGCAAAGACCACCGACTCATCAAAAAAGAGCTGATGTTGGATCAGCAGCGCTACGACCGACGCATCATCAAGCTCAATACTTTTTTGGAGGAATCCTACGCCAAGACCATCAAAAAAGTGCAGGACCTGATACAGGGTTTGTATGACATGGTCGACGGATTCAACAGCAAAGGCATTCCCGACAATTTCAGCAGTTCAGCTGATTTCCAAAAGATGGTGAAAAAGATTCAGGAAATACAAGGCATGATCGGAGTCATTGATGGTATTATTGGCAGCAAAAAAGAATTGGTAAAGGAAGTGGCAGGCGATCAGAACCTACGGTCGATGCTCAACAATATGACCACACAATATCAACAGGTCAAAAAAGATTTTGACAGCTTTTATAAGGCACTCAATCACTATGTGAAAGGATTGCCTGTTTAAGCGAATTCAATTGTTGCATTTATAAAAAGGGGGCTTTATGAGGCCCCCTTTTTTTGTTGGGAGGTAAGTAATTGTCTGAGGCGGGATTTGAGGGATTAAGGAATTAACAAGATTATGTCCCTGTGTAATTGTCAGTGCCAAGATTCATATGATTTTATTCCTGTAATCTCCTGAAAAAACAACAATCAAAGAAAAATGCTCTGAATCAAGAATAATTTATTTTACGGTTTTTCCTGTTGTAAAATACTGTGTTTGTTCTATACCCTTAGAATCAGTATAATCAGATTTGTGCTAACCTTTGTTGGCGAGGAGACAGTTTTCAATAGGCAGCATTTGATTTAATTGGCCCATCTGTAAATTGTATCTTTTTATTATTTTTTGTTATAAATGGCTGGATTTTTGTGGTAATTTAAAAATGTAAACAGTAATATATAAAAAATATCAACACAGCCCTGCTTCATTCTCTCTGACTACGGGGCTTTGTTGATACTCTATAAGGGTGCTTTTTAATTACTTCATACATCATAATTATGTAGGATTATCAGAATGAATTCTACTAAAATTAAAAAATATGAAACAAACATTAACGTTACTTTTTTCTCTTTTTTTGACTATTAACCTTAGTCTCGCGCAGCAGAAGTCTGCTGCATTCAATGGTGCTGTGTCGCAAACAAATAAGCCAAAGACCCTTAATACGGTTAAAAAAACGATTTCACTTAAAGAATTGAAAAAGAGCCTCGATGGTACTTATCAGGTGGAGATCAGCAAACCTGATTATCAGGTTCTTTACACCCGAGATCTATTAGAAACCATAAAGGACTTTAGAAAAGAGATTGAAGATGTTGATATCCAATGGAATCAATATGTAAAAATCAGAATCTACTCACTTCAGAATACTCATACTAATACAAAGAACTAACACTTAACCTGATTTTTATATGAATAATTTTATAATAAAAAGGCTACTGATTTTGTTGCTTTTTGCTATAATGCCTTATTTAAATTACGCACAAAATGATTGTGCCACTGCCACTGCAATAACTGATTTGACCGGAACAATCTGTGCCACTGCCAGCCCAAGTACGACGGATGCACTGGCAGCAGGAACTTGTGAAGAAGGAGCAAATGACACCTGGTTTACCTTTACTGCGCAGGGAAACAGTGCCACAATAACCGTCAGTAATAATACCGGAGGATGGCGCCCTGAATTTACAGTGATTTCCAGTACAGACAATACTTGTACAGGTGGTCTCATAGAAGAAAACTGTGTAGACCTAAACGGGAATTATAATTCAATCAACTCGACTGTAAATACGCTTGCTGCAGGAGATACCTATTGGATAGTTGTCAGCAGTAATGGGGATAATAGTTCGGGCACGATCTCTGTTTGTGTAGCTAATCCCGCAGCACCTGCAAACTGTGTTGACAATCAGGATTGTGCTAGTCCTGCTGCCTTGGCCTTAAACCCTTCCGGAGGGGCCGCCTCTTGTGTGACGGATTGTAACACCGGGGCAAGTATTGGACCTGGCTTTGCGGGGACCAACTGTTTTGACTTGCCAAATTCGACCGTTTGGTACGAAATAACAACAGATGCAACTGCTGCCACACTAGATATTTCTTTAAACAGCACAGACCTATCTAATCCGGAATTTACATTATTTGAAACAGCCGACTGTTCTAACTTCACTATTCTCGACTGTCAAGAAGGAACTGCAGGAAGTGCTTCTGCTACCGGAGTGGCGGTTCTTCCCAATACGACCTACCTCATTGCAGTATCAGATGTTAACGACAATCAAGGGAACTTTGATCTTTGTGTTACTCAGTTTGATGCGCCCGTAAGTACTTGCTTAGGCGACGATTGTTTGACGCCAGCTCCTATTCCTCTGGCAACGACAGGTGTCCCGCAATGTGTCAATGGTTGTAATACCTTAGCTACATCAGGACCGACCTTTGCCTCTGTTGGCGATTGTCAGGAACTACCTAATGCTACGGTTTGGTATGAAGTAACGACTACAGCCAATACCTTTACGATGGATGTTGATGTTACGAGTGCTGACCTTAGTGATCCTGAAGTTTCTATTTTCTCTACGGCAGATTGTATCACCTATGTCACGGTGGCTTGTGCCGAAGGCAGTGGAGGTTCTGTTTCTATTACGGGAGAACAGGTCAATCCTGGACAAACTTACCTAATTGCTGTTTCTGATGTGACAGCTGATGAGGGTAATTTTCAACTTTGTGTTGAATTTCAGAATAACCCCAGTGCTTGTAATACCAATAACGCCCTGATCGTAACCTCTACTTCTTTGGGGTCTCCTGCAGGGGGGCCTTATCAACCCGGTGAGGTTGTAGATTTTTGTTATGAAATTAATGGATGGGTAACCTCTACTACACAATGTAATTATTTACAAGGGATCATTCCTACTTTTGGCGATTGTTGGGCTCCAATATCCTTTGATGGTCAAGGCCAACCTACTATAACTACTCCTGCTCAGCCTCCCACTGCTCCGCCAAATCCTATTGCTACTCAAGGAACCTTTATTGTAGACTTACCACCTCTCTCAGCATTTTTTGCCGGAGATTGGGCATGGTTTCCAGCTGGATCAGTAGACTATAACTTACCTGGCCCCAATAATATGGGTTTAGTTGCGGGGGATGATGTCGGTCCTGGTTGGTATTTTACAACCATATATCAAGGCCATGGTGGAGATCCTGACAACTCCTTTGGTGATCATGATCTTTCGGATGAACCTGGTTTTACAGGCATTACTTGTGCTGATGCAACTACGAGTTGGCAGGTTTGTTTTCAACTGCAAGTGAAAGATGCTACTGCCTGTGGTTTGGGAGAAACAGATTGTAGTGTTAGCATTAAAACTTATGCAGACGGAGAGATTGGTGTTTGGAGTAACCAAGGCTGTACGGCAGATGCCCCTACTTCAGCACCTGCAACAATTTTTTGTACCATACTCTCTACAGATTTAGAAGCTTTCCTCGGACAAAATCAAGGGAAATGTAATAATTTGGAATGGATAGTAAGCGATGCTTCTCTGGTTCGGGAATTTGTAATAGAAAAAAGTGTAGATGCTATAAAATGGGAAAGCTTTACAGCCGTACAAGGCAACGAGTCACTACTTAACTATGAGGCAGTAGATGAACAACCTTTTAATGTTGTGACCTATTACCGCATAAAGGTGATTGATCATAACCAAAGCTTTAGTTACTCTAATATTATTTCTGTTGCTAATAATAATAATCCTAATAATGGTCTGATCTCTGAAATCTATCCTAACCCAACGAAAGATCGATTCTTTTTCAACTATACGGGTAATGATATGAATACTCCAGTCCGGGTACAAATTGTTAATATCGTCGGCGAAATAATTGATAACTTTGAACTTAAACTCACTAACCCTAACGAGCTATTTGAGGTTCAAACCAGGGAATATAGTGAAGGCGTCTATTACGTAAATGTTTTTCAAGGGCCTTTGAAAATGGTCAAACGTATTTCTGTTATGCGTTAATCAAAGATTACTACAGTACTTAAAACCCGATTGTTCAGGAGAACTAATCGGGTTTTTCTTTTTTAAAATCGTCTTTTTTCTTTTTGGATCTGTACCGAAATTGATAGGGATAAAGCAATAGTTTTAATAGTTCTTACAGCTTTTTTTCTCTGCTTCCAAGCCTTTTTTTTTAATGTTATAATAACTGCTATCCCCATAGCTCATCCATCAAAATCCAATCATCCTTTCTCGTTTTATTAATTATAAAGTTCGTTATGAACTTGAGTATAGTTTTGTTTTATTTGTAATTCCTTGTTATTTAGAATCTTGTGTATATGGAAGAAAAGTTGTTGTAATAGGTTAACCCCCTTTTTATAACCTTAAAAATAAAAAGATGAACTTCAAAGAAATTAACCCCGGAAAAATAGTAACCGCTACCAAACTTGAAAAATGTCCGAATTTAAAAGCTGTAATCAGAAAATACACCAAAGAAAAAACAATAAAAGAACATACAGTACTACTACATAAAGGAGAAGTGTGTACCAATATCTACTTTATCATTCAAGGGGCAATAAAACAATATTTTTATAAAGATAAAAATGAAAAAAAAACATTGGAAAAATTTTATCTTGATGGTACAATGGCCTCTGATTTTGATAGTTTTATTGATGCATCAATATCAAATACTTCTTTGGAAGCGGTTCATGGAAGTATTTTGTGGGTTTTGGACAGGGCCCACTTCAATCAATTGATAGTTGACATCCCGGAATTCAAACAAAAATTTACTCAATGTATTGTCAAACTGGATAATATTCGAAATAAAGATGTTAACTATAGTTTATTGATGGCATTATATAAAAAGTTGGATGCATGATACCCCTTTTTATACTATGACTATTCTCCGTTATTTCCGGTCTGTCATTATTTAAATTTTATGCTGTTCTGTATATTCAGGGTTGCAGAATGTAGCGCCGGGAAGCCCTTCATTTTAGTAGTAACTAATTGGTAGTAAGTACAAATTTTGCAAAGCATAATTTGTCAGAACCACGATTCATAGGATTAAGGGATTTACTGGGGTTATCTGTTTTTCTGAAAAATCCTACCTCCCGCTACCTCAAAAAATAAAATTCAAGGTAAAGTAAATAAATCCTGCGAATCATGATTCATCGTACCATGATTTTACTACTGTAAAATTGTCAGCACCGGGATTGTTTTGTCTGTTGGTGTAATAACTTATCAAAGTATTGTCAATTTTTTAAAAATATTTTTTTTAATTAAAATTTATTTATTTATTAGCCAAACTCTTCTTTATCATTTGAAAATATGAGCATTCCCGGCTCAATGAAAAACTAAATCAACATGACAAAAATACTCTTCTTTTTATTGCTGATAACTGGTATAGCCTATGGTCAGGATGAAATCAGGATGGTCAAATCTCAAAACCAGGAACAAGAGAACATTAAAAAACCTGTTAAGGTTGGAGAAGTTATTCCGGTAGATATTCATACAAGCCACCCTTATCATTCATCGGGGCAGGGAGGAGTGGTCTTTGAAAAGGAGTTTTTTAACAAATACTCTTCCTACATTAAGATCTACTTTAAAGATTTTAATTTAGCGCCGGGCGATTACCTTGAAATAAGCGGTGTCAACAGTGGCGAAAGTGTCATCTATGGCGGTCAGGGAAAGATAATTGATAAAAGTTTAACCATGATCAGTGATTTTTGGTCGCAAGTTGTTTTTGACGAACGAGTTATTGTCCGATTACATTCCTTTGCTGCATCTAATTATTACGGATTTAAAATAGATAAAGTAGCTTACGGATACCCGCAATCAGTTATTGATGCGATCTTTCAAACGAAGGCTATCTGCGGACAGGATGATAAAGAGCCTGCAATTTGTTATAACGGAACCAATATGTATGAAAAAGGGAGAGCCGTTTGCAGGCTGATAATTGGCGGTGGCGGTTCTTGTACCGGTTGGCTGCTGGGCTGTGACGGTCATGTAATGACCAATAATCACTGTATTGGCAATGCCACAGAAGCGGCAAATACCGACTTTATTTTCAATTATCACCATACCAATTGTAATGGTACCGGGAATTCCTCCCCCAATACTGTTTCCTCCTCCTCCTCTTTTATAA
>CAJQOX010000226.1 GCA_905480075.1 uncultured Aureispira sp.
ATCTGATAGAAAAAACTAAGGCTGCAGGAGTTATATTTTTGTCGGGCGATGTACATTGGGGTGAGATATCAAAGGAACCTGCCACCGCCACCCGTTACCCGATATATGATATTACATCAAGTGGTTTGACACAAAACTGGGACAGTACAGAAGAAAACAAGAACAGAGTTGGGGAGGTTGTAAGGAAAAACAATTTTGGCTTGATGGAAATACATTCAGAGAAAGATCCCCAAATTATTTTCAGGATTATCAATAAAAACAATAAAACCGAAGTGAAACATGAAATAAGATTATCAGATTTAAAATTTAAATGAGGCTGAAACCATCCTTTCATTCACCATTTCAATCATTAATAATTAATAAATCTGAACTAAAAGTCTTTTATTTGATACAGTAATTATAACTTTAAGAATACATCCCCGTTTTAAAATAAAAAATAATATTAAACAATGAAATACATCCACAGCAATCTCATCAGCAAAGACTGGAAAACACTTGCTGCCTTTTATATACAGGTATTTGAATGTAAAATGATCTTGCCGCAACGCAATCTTTCCGGAGAATGGCTGTCGGAGGGAACGGGCGTACATGATGCACACATAAAAGGGGCACATCTGAGATTGCCCGGCTATGAAAAAGACGGTCCCACACTCGAGATATTCGAATATTCCAAGATGGAAGAACAACCCAAACCCCTGGCGAACAGGAAAGGATTCGGACATCTTGCCTTTGAAGTGGATGCTGTACAGGAAGTTGTGGACAAGGCATTGAATTTCGGTGCAAAGCTGTACGGGCAAGTAAGCAAAAAAAACATTGACGGGCTTGGTTTGTTGACCTTTGTATATATCAAAGACCCTGAAGGAAATATTATTGAGATTCAGAATTGGGAAAAATCAGCAGCTGAGCCTGAGCAAAAAACAGTAGCAAAGAAAAAGGCAACAAAAGTAATACTTCCAAAAGAAAGCGACAAGACAATTACAGTTGCTGACGATAAGAAAAAGACTTCTAAAGCTGTAAAAAAGTTAATAAAAAAATCAACAGGGCAAAAAACAAAGCGGGAATTGCTTGAAGAACTAAGGAGGGATCTGGAAGACTCCAAAAAAGGAGTAGAGAAATCCAAAGAGGAAATTAAAACTTCAAAGGAAGCCTTCAAAAACAAAAAAAATGTAGTTATCGATACAGCGTTGTCGGAAGAAGAAACGATTTTTCTTGATGATTATCTGAGCGAAAAAAAATCCAAGGCTGAATTACTGGAAGAACTGAAAAAAGAGATGGCACTTCCTGAGAAAAAAGTCAGTATCGAATCAGAAAAGAAGGAAACTTCCAAGCCAGGTAAAAAGGAGGTTACTGAAAAAAACAAAGGGGTTAAAAGCATTCAGAAAAAGCCAAACAAACCGGCTAAGCTAAGAATTGAAATAAAAAAAGGAAATACAATTACAGAATTAGATCTGAAAAAGATCGCGGTGAGTTTAAAAACCGATGAAATTGCAGCCAATCTGCGGTCGTTTACTACTCTTCTGAGACCGGAAGATTATGAGTTTTTGTTTATAGAGTGGGTAGGTAGAATTTACAGGGCAGATATTGTCCCCTTGCAAAAGCAATTCAAGGAAAACAACAGCGAGGCTAAAAACGAGGAAGCATGGGCTATTACAGCAAGATTACGTGACAGCCTGAAACACCTTCTTGGCAGATGTGAAAGTGACCCTGAAATGTTGTTGGAATTGAAACTTGACAGCATTGAATTATCCTCCAAAGACTTCATTGACAGCTATAAAAGTCTATTGAGTATAGTTCTTAAAGCAGAGGAGGGAGGGGCAGAATTTGTGAGGATGAATTATTCTGCAAAATAATAAGACCACTAGCAATAGACTATCAATTCACTACACATATAATTTACATTTACATCAACGACAAGGACCTGTTTTGTTATGACGGGGCCTGACGATTGAACTTGTTATTTAATATTTCCTGAGACAGCCTCACATTTTTCGATATTAGCTCAAAAAAGTGTACATTTGCAGCAAAGATACAACAGCTGACACACACGATAATAAATTCTGACAAAGGATATTATTATTAAAAAAAAACGAAAGATGGAACAAGTCGCACCTTATCAGGCAAAATATAAGATTCGTTTAGTTACTGCAGCCTCCCTGTTTGACGGACATGATGCAGCGATCAATATCATGCGCAGAATCATGCAGCGTTCAGGAGCGGAGATAATACATTTGGGTCATAACCGATCGGTTCAGGAGATAGTAGATACTGCCATTCAGGAAGATGTACAAGGAATAGCAATTACATCCTATCAGGGAGGTCATAATGAATATTTCAAATACATGCATGATCTTTTGAAAGAACAAGGGGCAGGACATATAAAGATATTCGGAGGCGGCGGCGGAACAATACTTCCTACCGAGATCGAAGCCTTGCACAGTTATGGAATTTGCCGGATTTATTCTCCTGATGACGGACGTTCAATGGGCTTGCAGGGAATGATAAATGACTTGCTGAGTCAATGTGACTACCCTACCGGTCAGAATATCAACGGAGAATTGTTGGATTTTAAAGAAAAAAATAAATATTCCATAGCCAGATTAATTTCAGCAGCAGAGAACACCGGAGAAAAGGCCGATGAATGGCTGGAGGAAATCAGAACTCAAACACCAGAAAAAAAGGTTCCTGTTTTGGGAATTACAGGCACCGGCGGATCAGGAAAGTCGAGTCTGGTAGATGAACTTGTCAGAAGGTTTTTGGCCGATTTTGAAGAGAAGACGATCGCCGTTATTTCTGTAGACCCCTCAAAACGTAAAACCGGAGGCGCCTTGCTTGGAGACAGGATAAGAATGAACTCTATCCGCAGCCCACGGGTTTATATGCGTTCACTTGCTACAAGACAATCTAATCTTTCCGTATCCAAGTACATAGCCGATGCTGTAGACATATTAAAGGCAGCCACCTATGACCTCATCATTTTGGAGACCTCCGGAATAGGACAATCCGATACTGCGATCACCGATTTTTCAGACATGTCCCTCTATGTGATGACCCCTGAATACGGAGCAGCCTCGCAGCTGGAAAAAATCGACATGCTGGATTTTGCCGACGTCATTGCCTTAAACAAATTTGACAAACGCGGAGCATTGGATGCCTTGCGGGATGTAAAAAAACAGTATAAACGCAACCACAATTTATGGGATGCAAAGGATGAGGAACTGCCTGTATTCGGTACAATTGCCAGTCAATTTAACGATCCGGGTATGAATCAGCTCTACAAGGTCATTATGGATAAAATGACCGAACGTACAGGAGTTGATCTGAAATCAGGTTTTGTGGTCACAAAAGAAATGAGTGAGAAGATATATATAATCCCCCCCAAGCGAATAAGATATCTGGCAGAAATATCAGATACTATCCGTAATTACAACACAAAAGCAGAGGCACAGTCTGAAATTGCCGGTAAACTTTATGGCATCAAACAAACAATAGAAGTTTTAGAGGCCGAAGGAAAGGGGGATGAAAGTGTAATTAAAGCAATAGAGGAAGCCTATGCAGAACTGGAATTAAGCCTGGAAGGCAGAAACAAAAAAATACTGGCAAACTGGGCAGAGAAAGTCAAAGCCTATGCAGCAGACGAATATATTTACAAAGTAAGGAACAGGGAAATAAAAGTACCTACGTTTACAACCTCCCTGTCACAGACAAGAATTCCGAGGGTATCGATGCCCGGATTCAAAAGCTGGGGAGAGATACTGAAGTGGGTATTACAGGAAAACGTACCCGGGGAGTATCCTTTTACAGCAGGTGTTTTTCCTTTCAAGCGCAAGGGAGAAGACCCTACCCGAATGTTTGCGGGGGAAGGCAATCCTGAAAGAACAAACCGTCGTTTTCACTACGTATCGTTGGACATGCCTGCACACCGACTATCAACTGCCTTTGACTCGGTGACTTTGTATGGCGACGACCCCGACAACCGGCCTGATATTTATGGAAAAGTAGGGAATTCAGGGGTAAACATCTGTTGTCTGGATGATGCCAAAAAATTATACTCAGGTTTTGACCTCTGTGCTCCTACTACTTCAGTATCAATGACAATAAATGGTCCTGCTGCTGCAATGTGTGCCTATTTTATGAATGCCGCTATCGATCAGCAGTGTGAGATTTATATAAAAGAACAAGGTCTGGAGCATTTGGTTGAAGCGAAAAAGAAGGAGAAGTATGATGATAAAGGGTTGAAAAGACCTGCTTATCTCGGAGAATTACCTAAAGGAAATACCGGGCTTGGGCTTTTGTTGCTGGGACTGACCGGCGATGAGGTACTTGAAGAGACCGTTTATGAAGAATTAAAACAAAAAGCCCTTTCTTCTGCCCGTGGAACAGTACAGGCAGACATACTAAAAGAGGATCAGGCACAGAATACCTGTATATTCTCTACAGAATTTTCTCTTAGGTTAATGGGCGATGTACAACAATATTTCATAGACAAGAGTGTACGGAATTTTTATTCTGTTTCCATATCCGGCTATCATATTGCAGAAGCCGGGGCAAATCCTATTTCACAGCTGGCCTTTACCCTGGCCAACGGATTCACCTTCGTGGAGTACTATCTGTCGAGAGGAATGGACATCAATAAATTCGGACCCAACCTCTCCTTTTTCTTTTCAAACGGTGTAGACCCTGAGTATGCCGTAATTGGCAGGGTGGCGAGAAGGATATGGGCAAAGGCGATGCGCGAAAAATACGGTGCGGATGAGAGAGCACAAAAACTGAAGTACCACATACAGACCTCCGGGCGATCCTTACATGCACAGGAAATATCCTTTAATGATATCAGGACTACTCTACAGGCCCTCTATGCTATCTATGACAATTGCAATTCCCTGCATACAAATGCCTATGACGAGGCAATCACCACACCTACCGAAGAATCCGTACGGCGGGCGATGGCAATACAGATGATCATCAACCACGAATTCGGTCTGGCCAAGAACGAGAATCCCATGCAGGGTTCCTTTATTACAGAAGAATTGACTGATCTGGTGGAAGAAGCCATCATGGTGGAATTCGATCGTATTACAGAAAGAGGAGGAGTATTAGGGGCCATGGAAACGATGTATCAGAGAGGAAAGATACAGGAAGAAAGCCTTTACTATGAAACATTGAAACATACAGGTGAGTTTCCTATAATTGGGGTCAACACCTTTCTTTCCAAGGATGGTTCACCAACGATTATCCCCGATGAAGTAATCCGTGCTACTGAGGAGGAAAAAGAAGCACAGATAGAGACGCTGAACAATCTAAAGGCTGCAAATACTGACAAAAGCCCTGAAGCATTGAAAAAGCTACAGGAAAGGGCAATCAATAATGGCAATTTATTTGAGGAGTTGATGGAAGCGGGAAAATATTGCTCCTTAGGTCAGATTACCAATGCCTTGTATGAAGTGGGGGGGCAGTACAGGCGGAATATGTAAATAATATTCTTTAGAAGTAAGTATAATTTTACTTCGTAAATTATACAGATACCATGGCTGTCGGAATTATTTCCGGCAGCCCTTTTTTATGTAGAAAATAAATTCATTAGCACATTATAAACATCTGATATACTATAGTGACAAGTTCATCAAGTCATATGTAACTTTCATCAAGTCATATGTAACTTTCATCAAGTTATATGACACTTTCATTTTTTGCTATTGTTTTGAAGAGTTAAATTTCAGACCTTTGCATTATATCAATTACAAATAATTAAATAATCAAAACAAGTATTAAACAAGTAACATGAAAAACTATTCGAAAATTTTAAGTGTATTTTTATTAAGCTTTTTCTTATTTACAACTGTTCAGGAGAGCAATGCACAATTTCTAAAGAATCTTGCAAATAAGATTGGAGGTAAGGACAAAAAAGAAAAAAAGAAAAAATCTAATTTCGCAGAACCACATGAGGGAGAATTTTCTGATGCCAGTGGAATTTCAGGTGCTTATTACCCTACTTCAGAATTAATCTATACTACAGAGACACAATGGGGAACAAGTAAAAAAGATGTCAAGATTGTGAAAATTGATTATAATGGTGAGAGTAAATTAACTTTATACCTTGCTAAAGATGAAAAAAACCCTTCAATTTTTTATATCTCTAAATATCATCAATATGCTTTAAAAACTTATAAGCATTATGAATTTGATTATCAAAGAAAATTGCATATATACAATGTAGAACCAGGTGTTTTAGTATTAGGAACCACAAATGAAAAAATATTTAAGCCTGTTGTACTTGTAAAAGACACAGCCAAGATCAGCAAATACACCTATGAAGATGCCAAAAGGCTTATTGCAGAAGGTATGGAAAAGCAGGAAAAATACAATAAAGAAAGATATGCAATAAACACAAAAATGGCAAATGTCGGAGATTTGACATCAAACAAAGACCTGATGAAGGAGTGCTGGAAGACAATAGAAGGCGAACTATCCAAAAGGTCAGATTGGACAAATGAAATCAAAAACTACCAAATGCACTATATTCTTAACAAACAATGGACCAATGATGAATCGTCAAGACAGTCTGGTGTTTACTCAAGAAAATTCATCAAAGTAGCAGCCGTCCTAAAAGACAGCAAGGACCAATTAACCTATTATATATTTGGAGTTGTTAAGCCTTACGATGATGCTGAAGACAACTACAAAGGGCTTAAGTTTTCCAGTAATACAGGAAAACAAGTAATCATTAAATCAACAATGGATGCAAAGAAAGCTGAGGTTGCAAAATTCTAATAAAAGATAGAAAAAACTTAAGGAAAGTATAGAATTAATTCACCCCACCACAAAAAAAGCTGTCGGAAAATAATCCGGCAGCTTTTTTTTTATAAAGAACATACAATTTCAAAATTAAAATCATCTTATCGAGCCTGAGCCCCTTCGTTAAGTCAGATGCCGGTTTCGTCAAGTCAGATTACGGTTTCGTCAAGTCAGATGCCGGTTTCATTTTTTGCTATTGCTTTTAAAGGCTATTTTTCAGACCTTTGTAATATTAATATACAAGGCAAAATACTTATAAAAAATCAAGGACGGATTCATTGTGCAATTTCAGAAGAAGTAAATCTCTCAAAAGATAAATAATAAAAATTAAGAAAAGAATAAATTAATTTACATACCCCACCACAACCAAAGCTGTCGGAAAATAATCCGGCAGCTTTTTTTATTTTAAAAAATATAAATTCACAAACCAACATTTTCACCATAAGACAGAACAATTAAAAAAAAAATGTAACTTTATACTTGATCTTTTAAGAGTAATAATTATCTAACCAAATTCTCACAATCCCAAAAAACGAGAAAAAAAATTACACGCTATGAAAATTATAAAAAGTACAAACCTTATATTTACCTGTATCTTTTTGTCATTTACGATCATTTTGTATGGTCAGACAACGATTCCGAACGGGGGCTTTGAGACCTGGACGAATGCTGGAACTGATGATGAAGAACCGACTAACTGGAATGGAAACAAGAGTGGTGGCGGCTTTGCGGGCCTTGGCCCACAGACGTGTTTTCAGGAATCATCCGGAGCACATTCCGGGTCATTTTGTCTGAAACTGGAAAACGGCAGTTTTTTCGGAACACCAGTAAATGCAACCGCAACTACCGGCAAAATAGAAGCCCCTTCTACCTCAGCAGCCGATGGATATATACATACTATTACTTCAGACCCTGATTTCAGTTCTACATTTACCGGCCGGCCTGATAGTTTGATTGGCTGGTTTAAATTTACACAGGGAGGATCTGACATAGGAAGAATTCAGGCTATGCTTCACGATAGCTTTGATGTAGAAAATCCTGACCAAGGGAGTTCTGCATCTCATATTATAGGATCGGCTCTTTACGACTTGCCCAATGGCAATACAAATAATTGGACTCGTTTTTCTGTACCATTTACTTATAATAACGGAACCACTCCAAGCTATATTCTACTCATTTCAACAGCAAGTACCAGTATTGGTGGAGCCAATTCAAATACCATTTTATGGGTAGATGATATTGAAGCTATATACTGCAGTCCTGACAATTCTGTAACAAATAACGGGGCATCACTTACGGCTAATGCGACAGGTGCCGGAGTAACTTATCAATGGTTAGATTGCAATAACGGGAATTCACCAATCAGCGGAGACACCCTTGCGACTTTTACACCAACAGTATCCGGCGATTATGCCGTAGAAATCACACAGAACGGATGCACATCCACATCAGCATGTATTAATGTAGTAATTTCGGGAATAGATGATCTGGCATTTTCAAATAACCTCACAATCTACCCCAATCCAAACAATGGCCGCTTTACAGTAGACCTTGGCAAAGACTACAATGATATAGAAATAGTTATAACAGATATTAACGGCAGGGTAATTCAGAATAACAGAGTTGCACAGGGTAATATTATAGAAATTGACTTTAACAAGCCTGCCGGAGTATATTTCGTTTCAGTGACTTCTGAAACAAAACATGCACAGGTGAAAATAATTAAGCAATAATTGAAATAATTAAGTATTTCATTCACGAATGCACTATTTAATGCGTTTAATCATTTAGAAATAAATGGTTAAGCGCATTTTAATTTTTAAATATCAACATGATCACAAAACAGTAAGAAAGTCCTTTTTCATAAAAGTGGAGGAAATTTTAACATATAAAAATTAGACTTTATAGATTTTTTTTGTATATTGAAAAAGCCTATAAGACATATTTGAATCTGATGTTTGTCAAAACCACAAAAATCAACATCAAAAGCATACTTTAAACCATGTTTTAGTAACTACCCTGAATCCTATCTAAGTCTAGAATTAACATATTACGTAATTATAGTTCACAAAACTGATCTTTTTGCATTAATAATTGTTTGAAGCACACAAATAAACAAATATTAACATTAAGATCGGGTACATGTATAATTAGTGTAATTGAATAAATGATTTACATTCCCTGTAATATTTTTTGTTAATAAACTACAAAATATATTCTAAAAATACCCCAAGATGAGATTTACCAAATCATTATTATTTCAGCTGATTTTCTTTCTTTCACCTCTTATAAGTTTTGCACAGTCCGACCTTGAATCCAAGCGTCAGGCAGGGACAATTCCTGCATTGATGATAATCGGGTTATTGGTACTGATACAACTATCAGCCTTTGCGAATGCATTTATATATTATTTCAAGGGGGAATTAAAGTCCCTCCTATTATCGCTGATTCCTACAGTACTCACCCTGATAATCACATCAGGTATTATATTACTCCAATTATTCCGTACCGCTTCAGATTTAAATCCGTTTTTGCTTTTTGCCCTTTTCCTTTGTTTTATATTATCGGTAATCGGGATGGGGTGGCGGAAGCATTCAATAACCTATATTCATCCTGAAAGGTTCAGTTTGAATGCGCCTATGGAAAGCTTATTGAATCATAACTTTAATCTGAGGAAGTAAATAATAACTTTGCCAGATATTTATGGTATAGCAGTATACCACCAATAAGGCCTATAGAGTTGAGTAATAAATCGAGCAATTCTTTATCCCTTCCCGGAATAAATTCAAACTGAAGGTATTCAATTCCTCCTCCTAATAATGTACCGGAAACTAAAATTATAATGATGTTCATTTTAACAGAACCGGACGAGTATTGTTGCAATAGAATAAAAAGCAGAACAGCAAAGAAAGCATAAGCAAAGAAGTGCTTTACTTTATCCTTTCTAAAAAGTGCTTCAACAAAACTGTCCCCAAAAGATTTTCTGTAGAATTTTTTACCTACCCCCCCTGGTTTAAATGGCATAAAGTCACCCATAGGAAAAGAAAATACCGTTTTTTTATCGCAAATCAGGATACCACCATCTTCATATGGCGTATCAAAATCTTTATTTTCAGAATAATTATAAAAAGAAGTGTCAGAGGTATACTTACGTCTTTTACCTTCCTGCAGGCGATAAACAGCAGCAATATTAACCATTTTAAAATTATCTCCTTCCTTTGGAAACAAGCCTGAACTAATTTCTCCTGTCTGATAATGCCTTGTAATTCTTGGCCACAGAGAACCAATTATCAATAAAGTGACATATAGAAAAAAAATCAGAAAAGAAAATTTTTTAATCTGTACAAATAAATTTTTCAAACAAAGATTATTTATGTTTTATATATTTACATCAATCCGAACTGCATCAGGTGATGTTTTGAATGAGCAAAAAGAATCCATTCCCACTCATCAAAATCAAGCATACCCACAGCAGGGTGCAGTGTTTTACGAGTTTTATCTTTTTCAAAAAATGCATAAAAGTCTTTTACAAAACCCTTGAGGACGAGTAAAGCTGAGTCAATAGAATCAAATTTCAAAGGCTGTAGTTCCTGAAGTCCCGGTAATTTTACATTTTTATGAAAAGGTTTTTTATCTCTAATAAGATAATCGTAATTTTTTTTCAATTTTGTTTCATCAAAAAATCTGACATCTTTTATTTTTTCTATTGTAAACAAATAAAGAGAACTCAGATGTTCAACCATATGTTGCGGAGGCATAATTCCCCATTCAGGTTTTGATTCAGGCTTCAATAAATTAAGTTTTACAAATTGTGTTTCCTTTAAAAAAATTTCCAGAGATTCCATAAAAAAGTTAATTAGCAATTAATAATAAATCAAAGGTTACAAATAATTCTGAAAAAGAGAAAATCAGTAAGAATTTCAATAAGATAATCAGAATGAAAAAACAAACTTAATAATAATTATCAAAGAGCCCTATAAAAACCAATAATGAACATCAAAGAAACTATCTTTTGTTACTTTTGAATAAAAAGACAAGAAAGAAACTACCACAATAACTATATTCATATTATATGCTGATTTTCAAGAGACGGTTCAGGAATTATATCATCATTTTTTGTTCTGTTATCCTACTTCAGGAATCCTGTATGGACAAGGCAGAATTAAGCATCTCTGATGTCAGGGAACTTGCTGTCAGTTTTTTTATTGAAAAGGGAATAAGTGAAATAAAAGACAGCACCGATGTAGGTATCAAACTAATCAGTACAGGAAAAGAAGACAAATGGTATGTAGCATATAACCGGGTCATGACAAAGCCTGTGCTGTTCATGTACCCCATTAACAAACCTGAATCAGCGCCTCATTTCATTCAGTTAAATGACAAATCAGAAGGTAAAATTGATCATGTTTTTTTTGAAAATGTATGCAATGATGATCTGTATGAATTGGTAGTAGACCTTCACCATGATTATGACCTTGTATTTCAAGGCAAGGAAATAATAGTACTTCGTCACCCTTTTGACCCTGAGTCAGAGGAAATTTTTTCTTTCCCTTATATGCAGGTATGGGAACACATAGACTCCTTTGACCATCAATACGGTATGCCAGAACATAAAAAGATAATTGAAAACCATAGCAGTTATGAGTTTTTCGAAGGATATATTTTGTTAAAGGGGATTATCAATTACAGGGACGACCATACGATTGAATATAAATGGAATGCTGAAGAAGAAGAATTCAATTTGGTTTTTGACGAAGAATTGCATGAAGTGGAGGATGAAAAAAACAAAGGGATTACGCACAAGGTCAAAGGGAATAAAATATTGGTACCTGTAAATGCACATGAAGAAGGATGCACTGCCTATCTGATAGAAGACCACCGAGGGAGGGTTTTAGATATTTCTAAAAAAATACACAATGAACTACTCTGTTCACAAATCACCTCATTATCAAAAGACGGGCGATATCTGATCTATACCGATCTGGAAAAAAATTCAATATGTGTGTATGATATAGAAGAGAAGACGACAGAGACAATTCTTGAAAACTACAGAAGTTATGAAGGAGTCTCTGAGGTAGCATGGGCTCCCGGAACTACAATGAGGTTTGCCTTTATTACTGTCAATCAGGAAGAGGTATTAAAGAACACCTCTATTTATGTTTTTACTTTAAAAAAAACAGGGAAGATAAAGAAGAATATATATAATGTTAAAGTATACTATGAATGTAACACTGAAGGGTGGTGTGCTCCTGAGAAAGATTATCATTACAAATTTGACCGAAGTAACCGGTTTATTTACAAAGAAAAACTACATTCAAATTTTACGGCATTAAAAATAAAAAGAGAGTAGCATTTATTGATGCCTATAAAAACCCAAATCATGATGATAGATATAAATACCCTATTAAAATCTGAAGTAATAAATTTATTAGCTGACGAAAAAGCTGCAAAGCGAATACAAGAGGTTATTACTTCGGGGGTAGAGATAGACGAATACGGCATGGTAGTACCCCAGGTCGGGCATTCAGATATCAGAGATAAAATCACAAAGGGACTGGTAGATACAAGAACCCGGCTTTCACAGGTACTTGGAGAAGGGAAACATGTGATTTATCTGCCCGGGTCATATGATATGATACATTCCGGGCATGCATCCTATGTATTGCAAGGAGTGGAGTCATACCTCAATGAGCATCCCCGCTTGTCGCGTGAAGACATATTTGTGATGATGCTTGCTGATGATGACGAGTTGATAGAAGCAATTAAGCCGTCTTACCTGATGGATAAACCTGCAGGACATCCGCGACCATTAGAAAACGCAAGTATATATGAACATTTGAGCAGGATACATCCACGGCTAATGGATTTAGCAAGTTTACCTGTAGATTTAGTAGGATTCATCCCTGCCCCTACCCGTGTTGGTGACCTGCTGGGAGACTGGCATTTCAGCAGGTGGCTGAAAAACAATGCAGGATTTTCAGGAGAGGTACTGCTTCATTTAAAAAATGACTCCGTAAGTAATGAAGTACGAAGAACGATAGCACAATATGAAAAATTAATTCAAAAGACCAAAAACGGCGCTTTTACAGAAGTCATCAAAGGATTTCAAACAGCCAAGCACAGTAAATCATATGACGCAGAAACAGCAGCATGGAATGTTGCGAGCTGGCAATTGATGGTGCATAAATTTTTAGGCTCAGTACCCGGCAGTCAGGGATTTTACACCCGAATAATCAGCGAACATGATATTAAATACAAGGAAATAGTTGCCAAGCTGATGAAAGTTTCAGGAATTGACCATTTGTTTGTAAATGACGATTTGGTCCTGTCGACTACGAGTCTGGCTAATGCATTTGGCTGGGAAGAACTCTATGATGCAAAATCAAAGGCTTATCAAAAAAGTAGTGAACAGGCAAAATTATGAGCAAAAAAAAACCGGTTGTTCTGCAGAACAACCGGTATATAATCAATTCTTAATTCCAATCGGAAACAATTTGAATTACTTCTTCTATATAAGGGTCCTCCTTTATTACCTTATGCCAATTATTGATACTTTTAGCTCTAATAGAGTCTGACTTCAGTGTAGCAACATCAGCGGCAGGAATGTCAACTTTTATGAAAGGGTTTTCTTTATAAATATCTTTATATTTTTCATTAGAATTTTTAAACTCCTCCTGTAATGCTTTATATTCTTCAAGATTTATTGGCATTTCAGTTTCATTCATTCTGGAGAGGTATAACTTTGCCTTGTCATCGATTAAAGCAAAAGTTTTATTTTCCGCGACCCTTTTCTCACTTTTTTTAATAATCTTATCTAATTTTTTAATTTTTTGTTTTTTATAGTAAACAGGTTCTATTTCAGTCCAGGGCATTGGGAAATCCTCTTCTTTTTCACCAACTTCTCTATAGCTGTATAAACCGGGCAGAATAATATCCGGAATAACTCCTTTAAGTTGAGTAGATCCGCCATTTATTCTAAAAAATTTCTGTATGGTAATCTTCATAGAGCCCAATTCTCCCAGTTCCTTATATCGTTGAGGTACTACGGCATCTAAATCAAAAAATCGCTGAACCGTACCTTTTCCAAAAGTAGAAGGAGAAGTACCAACAATAATAGCCCTTCCGTAGTCCTGCAGAGCAGCCGCCATAATTTCGGAAGCAGAGGCAGAGAAAGAATTAACCATAATAACCAAAGGGCCATCATAAAGTACCCCCTGATCACGGTCTTCGAGCGAACGAGGCCTAGATTCTCTGCTTTTCACCTGAACGACAGGACCTGAAGGAATAAAGAGGCCACTCATATCAACAACATCTCTGAGAGAGCCTCCCCCATTATATCTGAGGTCGATAATAATTCCGTCCACGCTTTCTGCAATAAGTTTTTGAACTTCTCTTTTAACATCTCTTGAACACCGTCTTCCCCTCGGGTCTTTAAAGTCTGCGTAGAAAGATTTAAGATTAATTAAACCAATACGTTTTTTATTATTCTTGTATTTAAGAACAGCAGATTTGGCATAGCTGTCAGCAATAACAACTATATCTCTGATAATAGGGATAACCTTAATTGTACCGTCTGGTTTTTTGACAGTAAGACGTACTTCAGTACCTTTTTCACCACGAATTAAAGGGAGCACATCGTCCATTTTCATATCCACGATATCTACCGCTTCCTCTTCACCCTGAGCAACTTTAATGATCAGATCGTTCACACCAAGTTCCCCCTGTCTGAACGAAGCGGACCCTGCAACAATACTAACGACTTTTGTATAGCCATCTTCCTGTCTGAGCTGAGCACCGATCCCTTCGAGTTTCCCTGAAATTCTTATATTAAAATTTTCTTTTTCGAGCGGTGGAAAGTAGCCCGTATGAGGTTCCATAACATTGGCGATCGTATTGATCAGATCAGCAATTTTATCTTCTCTGTCTTCCTTACTGATATCAACAAAAAGCTGATCGAATTTTTTAAGAATAGATTGTCTGACATTTTCTTCCAGTTCCTCAAAAGTCTTAATAACAAGACTAGAATCTTTAGCTTCTATGGCTTTCTCCTGACGTTTAAGTTTAGTTTGCAAATCAATCATAACAAGGTATTGCAGGTGCCCTGCCCATCTCTCTCTGAGTTCTTCCACTGTAGAAACGTAGCTTATTTTATCATCATTAAGTTCAAACTTTGCTCCTTTCACTTCAAAATCAAATGGTTGAGAAAGGATTTCCTTATAATACGATTTCACCTGAGCAATTCTTATGTCAAGTATTTCATGTAAATCATCGAAGAAAGTAAAATCTTTATTTTTAGCATAATCATCCAATTTCAATTTATGCTTTTGAAAATCATCTATATCTTTTTGGAGAAAAAATCGTTTGCGGGAATCAACAACTTTCAAATAAGAATCGAATGCCCTTTCAGAAAGTGTATTGTCGACTTTAGCCTCTGTATAGTGATTATACTCCAGACTTTGAAGTACAACATCCATTAGCAAAGATTCCTTGTTAGGATAATCAGGGTCGGCAGTTTTAAATGCTAAAACGACAAAACAAGCAACAGATAAAACAAAGAAATATTTTTTATTAAATATCATTACAGGGATTTTCTTTTTGTGGTATAGAATAATAATATAAACACATTCCAAATTATCATCCAAAGGTGAAATAAAGAGTGTACTGTATCATAAATTTCATGAATATTATACCACTAATAAACATTAGCAAGAAATAACGATCAGATTTAACTAGTATTTAACAAAAATACTATTAAACTTGCAGAAATTCCTTCTTTTTACTGCGAAGTTGAATATTTTTATTTTTTATTGATTTCAGATATTTGAAGATATAGAATAAAACAACCTGTTTAATTCCATTAAACAAAAAAAATAAAATAAATATGATAATTTACAACGTAACTGTCAAGATAAATACTGAAATACATGAAGAATGGTTGCAGTGGATGAAGACTGTTCATATTCCTGATGTATTAAAAACCGGAAGGTTTATCAGCAATCAGATTGCCCTTGTACTTGGGCAGGATGAAAGTGATGGAATCACCTATGCTATTCAATACATATGTAAAGATATGAAAACCCTACATCAGTATACAATCACTGAAGCCCCCGCCCTTCAAAAAGAACACACTGAACGATACAAAGATAAATTTGTAGCCTACCGTACATTGATGGAAATCATTTCCTGACAAGGAATAAAAAATCGACTGATTATCTAAGTGCAGACTGAAACCATTAGGACTTATATAAGAGTGGAAAACATCACTATCCTAGTTATTAACAAATCTTAACTTTATTAACCCGAACAAAACATCCTAGCTAATGTTTAAATTATGTATTCAGTACTTTCTTAATAACAGGATTAGTGATTAGTTGTTAATGAGTTTCGCATTTTCCCCTGTAGATTTTTTTTTTAAGGCAAGAACAAGATAGAAGATGTATAATAATTAGGCAGTCACAGTATTACAAGGGCTTGTCAAATTTAAATTGTTTTCATAATTTTTTAGTATTTATAGTATTTAGTGTGGACAGGGAAGATATATTGTCTTCCTTGTTTTTTAGCCTATTGTATACAAGTATCAGAAAACATAAAAAAAAGGCTTGCTAAATATAGCAAGCCTTTTGTTATTTGTCAGGCCTCGTTGTATCTTTTCAGATAGCTCTCCCAGCCAATTTTTTTATAAATTTCAGATTGTAAAGCAGGATTATCAGCCTGATAAATTCCCCTTCCTACAATCATTATATCAACCCCCCTTTTAGAAAATGCTTCGTCCGGATGATTATAAGTCTGTCCCATACCATCTTTTTTTCTGTCGGTATTGATTCCGGGAGTCAGCATCATAATACCTGGATTTTCAGATCTGTAATTCTGAGAAACGGTACCAAGAACCACATCACTGTGTTGCTCTGCAATATCAATTGCCTTTAAGGTATATTTTTTACTTGTGAGTGTATCTTTCGTCGACATTTCAGCAACAACAATCAGTGCAGTACTATCCAGTTTTCCTGTAGCCTTAAGCGCTTCGATACTTGAAGAACCTGCCACTACATGCACCGTAACAGCATCTGCCCAATCTGCAATACACAAAGGTGCTGCAGTAAACTGTTGCATAACAATGTGACCAATATCTGCAAATTTCCTGTCTTCAAAAATCAGAAAATTATGCTTTTCCGATAAAATCTTCAATTCCTGAATAATCTGAGGAGACATGTCAGAAAGATTATCTGTATGTGTTTTTAACATACAAATATTAGGGCCTACAGCATCGGCAAGCTTTAATAATTCTGCCCCGGACTGAACATCTCCAGAACAACAGAGGTTTGTTTTTTTGGACTGAACAATTTTAGCAAGTTTTTTAGCAACAGGATGTTCCGCTTCCTTACCTATTTTTTTATAGCTGTATGAAGTTGCCTGTTCTCTTCGTGCGCGAACCTGTTCGAAATTGATTCGATTAGTTTCAATAAACACCAATGTATTGGTATATTGTTTTTGGTTTATCTTCCCTCCCTCCTTCATAAATTCAAGAATCTCTCTTACAGTATAAACGGTGTGCACCTTATAGCCGTAATCGTTAAGCAAAAGGGCTCCACCCTGCATTCTGTCTACAATAGAAAGGACATGTTTGATTTTCAGCCCTTCCAGTTCCAGTGCTTCAAGAGTTTCTATCATTGAGATACCACTACTGATAACATCATCAATAACCACACAGGAATCCCCTTCATTATAAATTCCTTCCACCATTTTTTTTGTGCCATGTCTTTTTTTCTCTTTCCGTTTTACAATCATTGACTTGGAATGTAAAACTGCCATAGTAGAACTGATTGACAAAGCAGCATAAGGAACACCACACAAGTGGTCGAACTCAAGCTCAGCAGTAAGCTCCCAAAGCAATTCACTAATATTTTTCAAGACATCCGGATAGGCAACAATACGACGAAAATCCAGATAGAAAGGTGATTTAAGTCCGCTTTTGAGAGTAAATTCCCCAAATTGAAGAACCCCCAGATCGAACAGTTTAAGTGCCAGCTCTTTTTTGTTCATTGGAATTATTGAAGTTAAAATGCTTAAAAAAATATAGAAACCCAAAGTGAAATTGTTCCTTTATCCGCGCAAAGGTAACTCAATATCAGATAAATCAAAAAATAACAATCTCAACTTTTTAAATATTTTCAAATTAACAGAACAAATCCGAAAAGGAAAGCGGAGCGTCAGACAGTACTAATAGACAGAAAGCTTGCCAGTGTAACTTTTCCCTGCAGCAGTACGAACCAAATAAAGATATACACCTGAAGACAAACCTAAAGTATCTATCCTCAAACGCGCCCCTTCAATCCTTTCTTCCTGCTGAACCACTTTCCCTGAAACATCAAACAAGGACCAGGACCAGCAATCATCAGCACTTAACAAAACATCAGAAGCCGAACCCTTCATTGGGTCAGGAAAAATCTCAACTGCAGATTTTTGAGCTTATCCCAGGAAGCAGAACCAATACCTCCTTTAAAATTCTGAAACACACATATCAGCCGCCCTGAAGAATCATGAACATGACTTGGCACATTGGCAGAATCGACCAAAAGAACCGCTGCTCCAAAATTTGTTCCATCCGATCCCGTATACAAATACAAATCATGCTCCGCCTGAGCCACAACAACATGACAAATAAAAATAAATAGAAATGTAATAATGGTGGTACAAAATGCAATAAATTACTTTATTTTCTGATTCATCATAATTACTTAGCTTTAGTTTTTTTATACTGAAGAATAAACAAATACATTTAGATATTTTAACATAATTTTAAAATAAAAATGATATTTTATGTAACAAACAGAAGTAAACAGCAGTATAATCTGATTAATTTAGCCCTTTTTTTAGTAAAAACAAAAAATAAAACTCTAAATGTTAAAAAAATGTTAAAAAAATAAAAATAATCTTTGAAACATATTCCGCCGCCATACCTTGCGGCCAATTTAGTCATAAACAAATATTTTTAACCTAAAAAAACACCGTTATCATGGTCGAGAATCCGCCGCTGGCAATATTACAGAAAAAACGAGCCGAATCGTCATTGTTTCCTCTCATTGAGCCTCATTTATTTTCGCAAGTTGTGAACAAAATGAGGCTCTTTTTTTTGCAAAAAGGTTACCTGGAAGTGCACACACAAAACCGTTTGAGCATTATGGCAGCATGCGAAGATCCAAATACAATTGCGAGTTACAATTATCACGGACAAGTCTGGCCATTGCCACAGACCGGTCAGATGTGGTTGGAGTATGAATTGCTCAACAAACCTGATGTTCCAGGTTATTTTTGCGTATCCACTTCTTACAGAAATGAACCTCACCCGGTAGAAGGAAGACATTGTATCATTTTCCCAATGTTTGAGTTTGAGTTACCCGGTGGTATGGACGAGCTCATCAAGGTAGAAGCTGAATTGCTTGAATATCTTGGGTTTGGCAAAAAAGATAGCTTCCCACAAGGAGATTACGAAGATGTTGCAAAAGAATATGGAGTTAAAGAACTGGAGAATGAGCATGAATCGCAAATCGCCAAAGATTATGGACCGATATTCTTCCTTAATCATTTCCCTGAGTACACAAGTCCTTTCTGGAACATGAAACGCAACGAAGAAGATTCAGAAATTTCAGAAAAAGTAGATGTGTTGATGCACGGAATGGAAACTATTGGTTCTGCAGAAAGAAGCTGCAACACCACTGAGATGAGAGACACTTTCTACAGCATTGAAGATGGCAAGTATGCTCAAAAGTTGTTCGATATGTTTGGCAAAGAACGTGTTGAAGCAGAACTGGAAGAATTTCTTGAATTTGATTTCTTCCCCAGATGTGGTGGTGGAATTGGAGTTACAAGAATGATAAGAGCGATGCAATTATCAAATCTTATTGAGTAGAAGTACTCTGCAAAGAGATTTCAGGCTAATTGATTAACAATCTAAAGCTTGTAAAACTGAAAGATTTCAGGTTGGCTACCATATCCCGGTAGTCAACCTCTTTCCGGTTTAAATAGGGAGGTAAAATATGGCTTGACCACCAGGTAAAAATATGACTAAATTTTTATAAGCTACTCATTGGTAAATGGGTAGCTTTTTTTATTATTGTTATTCCTGTAAATCAATCAGGTTACGCTTATTGACCTGTATCAAAAGTTATATTGATAAAAAGTCTATGCCTGTAAAGAATTCAAACTTGCCTCACATAGCATATCAGCTATAGGCTTAAAGGGTCAGGATACGTAGCTAAATTATTAAAACCTGTTTAATAATTCCCCGTGGAAAAAAATTAGAAGCTAAATAAAGTGCAGACAGTCATATATTGAATATTTCATTGTAGATAATAAAATAAAAACATCAATAAATTGTAAAATTAAATGATACTATAATGGTTGGATAAAACCTTCCTGACCTACCTATAGATTGTTCTGGATCAGTAATAAAATAATTATAGAATGATCAGGATATAAATCAGTACAAGTAACTATTAAATTATAAAGGTATAAAACAAAAAAAGAGCGACACTATCCGTGGGGACAATATCGCTCTTTAAAGAAAAAAAAAGAAGGCAGTGACCTACTCTCCCACCTATCGGCAGTACCAGCGGTGCTGAAGGACTTAACTACTTTGTTCGGAATGGTTAAAGGTGTGACCCCTCCGCTAA
>CAJQOX010000227.1 GCA_905480075.1 uncultured Aureispira sp.
TGCAAAGAAATATGGGACCTTTATTTGATGATAAAGGCAACATTCGTTTCATTATTGGTTACGGTACCGATATTACGCAGCTAGTTTTAGCGGAAGAGGATAATGTAAAATTATCTTTGGTTGCCAAAAATACCAATAATGGTGTCCTGATGTTAGATAAGGCCAGAAAAATTATATGGGCAAATGATGCTTTATTAAAGCGGTCTTCTTATTCCTTGAAAGAGATAATAGGTCAAAATTACGATTTTTTTGTATTTGAAGGGACGAGTGTTTCTGCTCTTAATAAGATAAGTGTAGCCATGGAAAAGAAGGAAAAAATTTCTGTGGAACTATTGCTAAGGTCCAAGATTGACAAAGAGTATTGGGTAGATTTAAACGTTCAGCCTTTAGTCGATAATGCTAATAACTTCAATGGGTTTATGTTTGTTGAATTTGATATAACTGATAAGAAAAAAGCCCAGGAAAACTTAGAGGAAAAAGTTAAAATTCGTACGCAGGAACTAGAAGACTCCTTGCAAAGAGAACAAGAAATGGGTGTTTTAAAAACAAATTATTTCCTTCAGGCAAAAGCGGAGTCAAAAAATGCGAAAAAACATTCTTCTGAATTAGAGAAAGTTAATCTTGAATTGATTAGCAATAAAAATAAAATTAAAAAATCACTGGAAGAAAAGAATATATTACTCCGGGAAATACACCACAGGGTAAAAAATAACTTGCAGATAATTACTAGTCTTTTAAGTCTTCAGTCCAGTTTTTTGAACGATGAAAAGATATTAGATGTCTTTAAAACCAGCCAACAAAGAATTAATTCCATGGCAATTGTGCACGAAATGCTGTATCAAACAGAGGATATAACTTCAATAAATTACCATGATTACCTCAAAGAATTATTTGACTCTAATATCAAATCTTTTTTTGATAAAAATCACAAATTAAAATTTGAGTTGGATGTTAGTGCTGAATTCGTAAATATAGAAACTGCCATTACGCTTGGATTGTTAATCAATGAGATTTTAACTAATTCATTGAAATATGGTTTTGCCAAGCAATCAAAAGAAGACTTAATCTATATAAAAATTATTAGCCTGAACCCTCCTGATTTTATTCTTCAAATCGGAGACAATGGTATAGGAATACCTAAGGATTACAACTTTAAGACCTCTAGCTCTTTAGGTATAAAGTTAGTACATAATCTTGTCAAACAATTGAGTGGTAGTATTGAGATGGACTACTCAAAAAAAGGCACGCATTATATAATATCCTTCAAAGAAGTGGAGCTAAGTTCACAAGAATATGCTGTAAAAAATAGGTGATTCAAATATGATCGCTTTGATGTTTTTTGAGAAAATTTTTATATTAAGTAATCCAAAATACTATAGTTTTTGGAAATAAAGGAAAACTAAACGAATCCTTCCCCATCTTGAAATTACACCATCTTTGTGTATATTTGCATGCCCGTAGTTAAAACCATTGCCCAAAAGGTTTTATAACTTAACAGTAAATTTATGCAAACAACGCTTTCCTGTACACTCAGATTTCTGGAAGAAAATGATATAGACGATGTACTTTCTATTTGCAATAAACAATTGGGGGAAGGTTTTTTGAATGAAGCCATGTTGAGAAACTATCTCAACGATCCGCAAAAAATTTGTCAGGTAATTGCTTTGGAAGATCGTCTTGCAGGCTTTTCGCTGATGGAAATATCGCCCTTGGAGGTGGTGGCCAAAAAGATGAAAAGCGAGGAGCAGTGGTTCCTGAATTTTTTTGAGGCTTACCCCATGATAGGCTATCGGTCGCTCACTGCCGTAGTTCCCGGATTTGAGGGCAGGGGCGTGGCAAGCCGTTTGGTGGAGGAAGGACTGCAGTTTTTATCCCGAAAGGTGGCGGTGGTAGTCTGCGATGCCTGGAAATCGGAATATACACATATCGGCAATGTCTTGGAACGCAAGGGCTATGAGGCGCTCAGGGAAGTGCCGCATTTCTGGACAGCCGAGAGCATCAATCAACAATATGATTGCGGACATTGCGGCGCTCCGCCCTGTGAATGTACGGCTGTTATTTATGCAAAGTTCTTCGAGCAAAAGGGGCAGCAGTGGTGGGAACGTAAGGATTTGTGCTATCAGGAAAATCAGCTGCATATGGGTCAGGTCAATATCTCTGAATTTGTCCGGAATAAAGAGACGCCCTTGTATGTCTATGATGTCGACAGAATAGTGAAGAAATACCATCAATTGTCTGATACACTGAAAAGTCAGTCCATAGATTTCAGTATCTATTATGCCATGAAGGCCAACCGGCATCCGGCTATTCTGACCCACCTGAAAGTCAGAACGGATGCAGGCATAGATGTTTGTTCGCCCCGGGAACTTGAAATGGCCTTGCAATATGGTTTTCAGGAAAAACAGATCAGCTATACCGGAACTTCCCTTTCTGATAAAGACCTGAAAGTGTTGATGCAACACACTGGAATCAAAATAAATTTCGACTCCCTGAGTGCCCTGAAGCGTTTTGCCAAAATGGGAGCTCAAAGGATTATAGGAATACGCATCAATCCGGGTATTGGCATGGCTTATAATCCGGGATTGGAATATGCAGGAAACGACATCAGTAAATTCGGTATTTACCCCGAACAATGGGCGGAACTGAAAACCTTGATAGATCATTGCTCCCTCAGGGTAGATACCCTGCACTGTCATTGCGGGTCCGGCTTTCTGACCCCTCAGTTGCAGCGCCTTCCCTTTTTGTTCGATAAGATCAATGATTTTCTGAAGTTCTTTCCCTATATAAAAACCTTGAATATGGGAGGCGGATTAGGAGTTCCGCAAAACAAAGGCGATCAGCAGCTGAATACAGAACAATGGGCTTCGGTCATTGCTCTGTATGCCAAAGAAAAGGGGGTGAAACTGGCCTTTGAACCCGGTGATTATCTGGTCAAGGATGCCGGGGTACTGATCACAGAGGTCAATACAGTGGAGGAGAAGGCCGGCAAGCTATTTATAGGCTTGGATTGTGGCATGAACGTCAACAACGAGTATGCCTACTACAAGATGAACCTGGAGGCGGTGCCTCTGATAAAAAATGAAGGCAGGTCCGGAATAAAGGCTACACTTTGTGGCAATATCAATGAACCGGTCGATCTTTTTGCCGAGGATAAGTCTATGTTATCCCTGGAGGAAGGCGATTATCTGGCACTGCTCAACAGTGGGGGCTACGGCGCCTCTTCAAGCTCGAACCACTGCATGCGCGGAGATTTTAACGAATACATTATCAGCAAATAAACAGTACATGAAATACAAAGGCATCATCCCCTTTTCAGGAGGTATAGACAGCACGGCGGCCCTCTATCTGACGCTTACAGAAAATCCGGACAAGCATTATCTGGTCTTTAAGGTCAACCTTATCAATGGCGAGAACGGCAGCAGGACGGTAAAGGAAGAACAGGCGGTCATTGCTATTTTGGATGAATTGCGCCGTATGGGCATACAGAATTTTACCTACAGACGCTTGTCTTACGATTATTCTCAGTTGGGCCCTCCGCCGATATGGGACAGCGAGGCAGTCAATTTTGCGGCGGCTACCTGTGTACGTGCTTATCCGGAAATTGAAGAGTTTGTGGAGGGGGCTATCGGGGACGATTATTTGCAGGAGGGCTTTCAGGACCGCCTTGATCAGATAGAAAAGGTGCTTTATCTGGTGAGTGAAAGGACGGCGGAAGACCTGCGTATTGTCTTTCCGCTGAAGGATATGATGAAATATGAGGTGATGAAGTCTATGCCTGACAATATCCTGAAACTTACCTGGTCTTGTCGCTATCCGGAAGGGGCGGACATGTGGCAGTTAAAGCGTTGCCACAAATGTGCGACCTGTAAGACGATCGATAGGGTTTTGCAGCATCATCCTGGTGAGTTTGATTACTAAGTTTTTTAAATTTATTAGCAGAACGACATTTAAGGAGACTGAATTCAGAACCCTTTAATTAAAACTTAGTTTATTTCAGGTTATGTAAGCCATTCGGTTTTCGATAAAATCCATTAATAGACTATTAAAGACGTTGTTAACAATGCTCTGTGTAATTTTAATCGTAAAGCTGCCAAATTCGAAAAAATAGTTTCTACAGTAGGATTTACTAGCTGATTATTTCTTTTTTAAAATACCTGCCAACTCTTTTCCATAATTTATGAAGGCTTTAGTCTCGTCAGTACGTGCAATTTTTATTTTATCAAATATAACCAATGCTTCTCCATTACTTTCCAGATGATAAATCTGATGTTCTTCAAAAAAACGGATAATTTCATCGGTGAAGAAGGTTTGAATTTCTGCTTCTTTGTTACCCATTATCAAAAATTTGCTGGAGAAATTAGGGTACATTTCAAAATCAATATCCTTATGGCCAGTAAATGCCATTACCCGGTCAAATAGTTTCTCTACAACCCCTTCTTTTTCCATAGAAAACACCGGGATTTTGCAATTCAATTTAAGGATCATCAGCGTGGTAGTAAAGGTTTCTGCGGTAAACGCTGCACCATTGTTGAAGGTGACATCAGCTATCTCCCATGAAATGCCCAAATCTTTGAACTTCCCTTTAAGACAATTCGCTTTACCTTCGATTGGCCGGATTTCAAAAAAATGAAAATTTTTCAGATAGCTTGTATTCCAGTCGACTCTGCTGATAAAACGATAATCTTTCTCATTAGCTAAATTTTGTAAACGGACTTGTCTTGGCGATAATTTAGAGGCGGAAGTATTTAAAGAAATTTTCAGTGCCCGATTGTGGGTAGTAGACGAAACATGCGATTCCAAACCTTTTATGAAGACCTCACTACCCGATTTTTTTTGTAGTTTCAGATAATCTATAATGTAGTCCATGTAAGTAGTACCAACCAATCGTGTTTCCGTCATGTCAATATTTACATCAGCACCTGCTGGAATCTGACTCACCATTTTTTCTATTTTCAGAATACCCAGAAAATTAGCAATACCTTTAATTTTTAAATCAAAACTGCCATCCGCATTTTTTATCACCTCAGAACCGGAACGATACACCATTTGAAAAAATTGGGTAAGAGGAACTCTAGCCAATAACATATGACTAATCATAACAAGTACCAATCCACCCAGGAGTCCTATTAATAAATTGGTGTAAAGAGTTAAAGCCATCGTGAAAATAAAATATATAAGCTGTTCAGTACCTTTGTAATATATCTGTTTGAAAACCGAAGGAGAAGCCAACTTAAATCCAGTGTATACCAATAAAATGGCAAATGCACAAAGGGGAACCTGTTTCATTATCGGGCTCAATAACACAATAAAAACTAACAACAAAAGGCCTTGGTACATATTCGACCACTTTGTCTTTGCACCGTTGTGGATATTGACAGTACTTCGGATAATAACTGCAATAACCGGCAAGCCCCCGATCATTCCCGATGCCATTGTACTCAATCCTATACCTGTTAAATCTTTGTTTAGATCTGTTTTCCTTTTATAAGGATCTATTTTATCTACTGCTTTTGCAATTGCCAGGGACTCAATACTGGTAATAATCAAAATAGAAAGTACTGTGGTCCAGAATTCAAAAGTATTGATTTTTCCAAAGTTGGGATACATGATGGATTCCTTAATGTTATCTGGAATATTCAATAAAAGGTCAGGACCAACTTCATAGGTATTACCCAAAAAAGTAAGTGTATGTTCCTCAAAGAAATTGAAAAAATAAACAAAGGGGATAGACAAAGCGATTACCCACATCGGAGGCGGTAGAATATGAAAAACCCGAGAACTTATTTTGGAGTTAAACGACAGCAACAATAAGCCTGACAAAGCTATAATTAATACAAAAGGATTAACTTGCGGCAAAAAAACAACCGCATCCATAAGATTTTGAATGATGTTCTTGCTATCGGAATGCGTACCCATAGCCACATGAATCTGTTTAGCCACGATAATGATACCGATAGCTGCTAAAAGACCATGAATAACAGAAGAGTGAAAAATATCAGCTAACCGACCTAGTTTTAGCAGCCCCAATACAACCTGAATAGCACCAGAGACAACCACTGCAGCCAACACATAATTGAAGGCCTGTCCCGAGCCATCATCCATCAGAGCAATGCCCAAAAGAATAACTGCAATAACACCTTTAGCAGGTCCGTTAACAGAAATATGCCCTCCCCTGTAAAAGGTGGTTATAACACCTCCGACAATAGCAGAAAAGATACCTGCCATAGGAGGAGCCCCCGCTGCAAGAGCTATTCCTAATGAAAGAGGTAGGGCAATTAGTGCAACACTTACGGCCGCTACCAAATCACTTTGCCAATTTTCAATTAATCCGCTAATTCCTTTTTTTGGTAATTTTGCCATTTATTTTACAGTACAAATGAGTAAATAAATATTTTAATTGATGTAAAATATATAAAAAAAGAATTTTATGAACGCTTAAAAAAGAAATTTTCAGCCAATTAAATTTTATGATACAAATATGATATTTCAACAGTAATTTTATCCCTTTTTAGGATAGTATTTTTTATGTAAAGAAATAAATTGCACGTAGAATAATACTTATAAGAAATAAAAATTAATGGTATTCAGGATATTTTTATCATTGATATATACTTATGGGATTGAAAACGAACGAAAAAAATCATCTGAAACTATTTCGAACAGCTATTAACCAGGTTTGATAAACCTATTCAGAATTCTTTCTCTGTTGGAAGTTACCGAGATGTTACTGCCGTCGCTCAAAACAACTATTGGAGTTTTTCCTTTATTGAATTGAACAATATATCTTGGGTTGATAAGGTGAGAACGGTGCACCCTTATAAAATCAAAATCAGCAAGGATATTATCATATTCGGACAAGCCTTTAGAAGACCATATTTCCTTTTTGTCTTTCAAAACAATCATTGTATATCCTTTTTCAGACTGGCAACGTATAATATCTTCAATTTTAAAAAATAAATAACCCTGAGAAGTAGGAATAGCAATTTTTTTATCATCCGGCAAAGAATTGATATTACTTTTCAAATTCAGATAACGGTTTTTTTGTTTTTTTGCCTCTTGCTTTTTTCTTTCTCTGAACCGTTCTGTTGCATCTAATAATTCCTGGAGATGAATGGGCTTCATCAGGTAATCAAGAGCTGCTAATTTGATCGCTTTGATTGCATATTGTCCATAAGCAGTAGTAAATATCACTTCAAAATTAATCATGTCGAAATGATCGAAAAGTGTGAACCCACTGGCCCTGGGCATTTCAATATCTAAAAAAACAATATCAGGATTATGTTTTTTAATAGCATCAACCCCTTCGGCAACATCACCGGCAATAGCTTTAACAACCAAGCCTTCGCAAAATTCCTCTATCATGGATTTGAGCAATCTGCTTGCTTTTTCTTCATCTTCAATAATAACACAACTAATTGTATTCATAAAAATATTTTTAGTAGCAAGGAATGAATAATTCTACTTTTAACCCTGTAAGATTTTTATCTAAATCATTTAAATTCGATAAGACGAATAATTCTTTATTATTTTTAATTTTGTAAAGAGAACGAAGCATTTCCAGTCTTTCAATTGTAACCTCCTGCGAGGATTTACGTTTGTTTTCTTTAGTATTCCAGTCTTTTAAAGCTATATCCTTATTGATTCCATTTCCATTATCCTCAATAGAGCAATAGATGTACCTATCAATTGTTTTAAGGATAATTTTCAGTTTTCCTTTTTCTTTAATATGTAAAAAGCCATGTTTAAAAGCATTTTCAACAATAGGTTGTATCAATAAAGGAGGAATATTCAAATTACTTTCCCTTAGTTCAGGATCAATATTAAAATGGCAATCCACTTGATTTTCAAATCGGATTTCCTCTAAAGAAAGATAGACTTTCAGGAATTCTATTTCTTTCTGAATACTAATAGATGATTCCTGAGAATATTGAAAGATTAAACGCATTAATTTTGCAAATTGTGCATGATAGATTAATGCTTTTTTTCGTTCATGTGCCATCCAATAGCTTTGTATGGCTGTCATGGAATTAAATACAAAATGAGGATTCATTTGAGCCTGAAGAGCCCTCATTTTTAGTTTTTGAACAGAATTTTTGAGTCTTTCAGATGCCCTTAAATTCTGATATTTTAAAATAATGATGATGGATACAATGAGAATAATAAATAATACTACAAGAATAACAAACCACCATGTCTGCCAGTAAGCAGGAAGAATTTCAAAAGCATATTCCGGTCTGCTGATACTTAAAACCCCATCTTCATTTTTAGCTCTTACCTGAAATACATATCGGCCATATTTTAATCCCTGGAATCGAACAAAATTAGTTGATCCCGGAAGGGAGGACCAGCTGCTGTCAATTCCTAACAAACGATATTCATAGGTGAAACTTCCTTTACTTTTGATGGCAATAGCCTGAAAAGAAAAACGTATATCATTTTTTTTATAATCAAAAATATTAATAGAATCTTTATAGGGGACATTTTTAACAGAGGGGAGATTTAGCTTAATAATTGGTCCGGTATTGTTAGTGAGGTTTATATTTTCAGGGACTTCTATAAGACCTTTAGATGTGGCAATCCAAATTTTATTATCCTGATAAAAAACATCTTTAATCTTGTTACTAATAAGGCCGTCTAATGTATTAAGAACTTCAATTTTATAAGTATTCTTATTAATTCTACTCAATCCGTCGAAGGAAGCAACCCATAAAAAACTATCCTGATTGCAAATGGCATGACAATAATTTGAGCTCATACCGTTTTTCATATCTAAACTTACAATATGCTTTTCGTCTTTAATTTTTATGAGCCCCTTGTTGATAGTCCCTACCCATAGAGTGTTATTATCTACGAATAAAGATTTGGCAACAATCGAGGCATTATTTTTATCTTTAATTTCAGATATTTTTCCTTGATGAAACGTACAGAGCCGATTATTAAACGCGACCCAAAGTTTGTTCTTTATTATAGGGTCAAAAACAAGATCGTATACTCTTTCATTACTCAATTTTTCCCTGATTAAAGTTTCAGAACAATTTATGGTATCTTTCTTGATAGGATCATATAAGTTGAAATAGGTAGAATTATAATCTTTTTTCAAAAGGAAAGGCAATGTTTGGAAATTCAATCCTGACCTTAAACCGGTAAATACATAATCATCATCAAGTATAGCTAAATTATCAAAACAAAATTCTTTACATTCTTTTTTTATTTTATTGTTGTCCCATTTAAAAGAATATAAACAGGGAAATGCAATCAGGATCTCATCCCATTTAGAATGATAGTGGATATTAATCACATTATCGTAGGTTTCAGTATCAAATACCTCAATTATTTTCTTACTGAGAGTATTGAATTTACTGACCATTCCGTTAGAGTGTCCCAAAAGTAAGAAATGCTCTTTGGCAGTTTCAATCACATTCACTTCGGTATCCGGTATCTTAGAGTTTTTATCAGTATATACAGATACATTTATATCAGGCACAACAAAAACCCCGTGATGAAGTGTTCCAAACCAGTAATTGCCTTCTCTGTCATGCTCAAAAGCAGAAATTTGATAATCTTGAAAAAATAATTCCGGGCTAGCAAATGTATCATTTTCTCTTTTGAAAAAATAGGCCCCATTACTGGTGATCAGCCAAAGGTTATTTTGTTTGTCAATAATGGTTTTGTATATATTTGACTCAACTGTAGCAATGTAATTATTTTCAGAATTTAAAATCGATGCTTTATCTCCCCAAAATAAAGCATTCCCATATCTCAAAAAATATTTATTCAAATCGAGTTCTATACATTCAATAAAAAATCTATACTGATTTTTCTTAGGTTTTTGCAATTTCCCGAAGTACTCAATGGAATTACCATTCAGGGACCATAATTTTCCTTGGTAACTACTCAAAATCTTATTGTTGGAACTGTAGTCATTAAAACTGAATCCTAGTTGATTATTCGGTACAGGAAAAGAGTTCCAATTATGGTTTGTTAAATTATATTCAAGAAGCGAATCGGTATAGATATACAGAAAGTTATCGTTGAAGTAATAGTCAAAGTCTTTAGTAAGTTTATAAGGAAACATTAACTCTTTAACCCAATTGCCATTTGAATAAAATAACTGTTTGTTAAAATTTGAAAACCAAATAGTATCTCCTGACCCTTGCTTGAAATTTGCAAATGAAGTTCCGCTAGATGTTAGAGGTGAAATTTTTTGGATTTTCAGACCATTGTAGCGAACAATTCCTCCATCTGTTCCTATCCATATATGACCATCATTAGCCTCGAAAATCCCGTAAATTTCTGAGCTGGGAAGCCCGTCGTCCTCTGTAATTGACCATGCAAAAGGTTCTTGGGCATGGCCATCAATAGCAAAGAAAACCAGCCAAGTAAGAATATAATAGTATATTGGTTTTTCAATCATTCAACAATTTAATTAATTCGTCTCACCCTGACAAAAAAAGTTATAACTATTAAACAAAAACAGAATATCTTTTGTGAGATATTCCATTTTTGTTAATGTTGGGTTCTACTATTGATTTTCGAGAAACTCTTCTAATTGCATGAATAAGCCATCGCTTCCTTTAAGAACTTTTTCGCTTTCTTCCGTATATTTCAAATTAATAGAGCCTTCAGAAAGAAGTTCTTTGTTCTCTCCGTCCCGGTTTGCATAAATTTTCATATTTAGCTTGTAATCATTTCCAACCTTAAATTTATCCTTGTTTTGGTACAGACAGTAAAAAAAACTGTAGTCTCTGCCCCTCGGATCATACAAAGTGTAGGCAGAAGATACAAATTCTTCTTTTACCTCTTTTTTAGGAATTTTTTTAGACCAGGCAGAAGAAACCTTTCTTTGTTTCATTCTTTCTACTACAACACCATTCATTTCAAATACGAAGTTATAGTAACAATCTTCACCACAGACAACGGTGGCCGGCATATCATAATAGGAACGGTGATATAAGTATTTACCCATCACATGAGAACTTAGAAATACTTTGGGGTCTTCATTGGGCTTATCTATTGATCTGTAATTCACATCACCGTAGTATTTGACAAATCTTAGTTTTCCAACATTTTGTTTGTAGGCTTCATACTTCAGGAGTTTAGCACGAGTTTTTTTAAGTTCATCTTCTTTTATCTTCTTTAAGATTTGTTCAATTTTAGCTTGTGCTACTTCTTTGTCGTAAGTTTCAAAACTACTACTATCTTTAGCAGTAACATCTATCACTTTTTTAAGCGCCTTATCATAGAACCCATAAACTCCTTCATCCAACTCTACTATATAACCTCCTTTATAATCACTGAAAATATAGTAGTAATCACTGGAATAAAACATATTTACTCCAGCTACACGGGTTTTCTTTTCTAAAAGTTTAGCTGTAATATGATTTGCTTTAGCACTATAATAAATAGTAAGCTCATTGACTATATCATCGTTTTTTTCTTTTTCAAATTTAAATTTATAGATTTTTTGTTGAAGGCTACCAACCATGATACCATCCATTGTGAAATAGGCACCGGAGATGCCTTCTTCATCAGAAAAATCTTCAGCATAAGGGGCTGCATATAGAGGTTTTTTCTCTTCCTGTTTTACTTCTTTGGCATTAGAATCTTTGCCTGTTAATTTTTTTGCCAGTTTCTTGAAAAGTTGTGCATTTGATGTTTGTGGTGTAATTGCTGATGCCACTGCAAATAAAATAGTTAATGCGAATAGTTTGGTTTTCATGTTTAATAAAAATTAAAATTAGTTAATTGGTTTTTTAAAAATTTAATTGAATATTGACTTTTTCTTTAAGAATTGTTCCATCCGTTCCTGAGCGACCTGAAGGACCG
>CAJQOX010000228.1 GCA_905480075.1 uncultured Aureispira sp.
CCAGGTCTGTTTTACTGAACTCCTGTGGCATAAAAACATGAATGTCGGGTAGTTTTTCTCTCAGTAATTTTTGCTTTTCCTCAGATTTGAGCTCATTTTCCAGATAACCTGCAATATCATAATAAGCAAGAAAGTTATTTCCGGAATCCCCCTTTATTTTTGACCATAAATAATGCTGAAAATCATTTTCGTTTGCACCAAAGTCAGGTATTAGTTTCTGATATTTCTCAAACAGGCCAACAAGTTTTGATGCCAGGGCATATTTTTTGAGCTCATCCTTTTTGTAATAATCCGATACACTCTTAAAATTGTTGATGAAGCCTTCCTTACTTAACTCATTGAAAATTTGCCATATCAATTTTACAGAATTAATCTTTTCCGTCTTCCTTGCTTTTGCGTCTGTAACTTTGACTATAATATCCGTAAATTCTTCATTTTTGACAAACCTTAAATTTGCGGCAATACCATTTCGTTCAGCCAACTGAAGTCTTATCCAGTTATTCAATCCATAGTTTGATGTGATTATATAACCAGGTATAAAAATATTTTTACCTGCCTTTAGGTTTTCAGCTAGCTTTCCGGTCAGCAAATTGATATTTGCAGCAGTATATAATTTGTAATTCATCATTTCAGTCTTTCCTTTATACCCGAAGCACGGTTAACGGATTTATTTATTGTGCTTTTAATTACTTCCTCCTTTGCAAGAACCACCACCTGCTTCTTTGCACGCGTAACGGCGGTGTACAACAATTCCTTCGTCAATATTCTGTTGTCGGCTTTGTCGGGAAGGATGATGAAAACATTGTCATATTCAGACCCCTGACTTTTGTGAATGCTCATGGCAAAAACGGTCTCACATTCGGCAATCAGGGCAGGCTTCACCTTATAAATACTGTCGTCAGTTCTTAAAAAACAGGCTTCTCCTCCTCTGATGATACCAATGTCTCCGTTAAAAAGTTCAAGGTCCCTGTAGTTTTTAGTTATCATAACCGGACGGTTTTCATAAAATAACTTGTTGGTTTTTAAGTTTTTTGATTTACTAAGGATCTGTTCTATTTTTTTGTTGATAGCATAGACACCCCGTGGCCCATTTTTTACAGCACAGAGAATTTTTGAATTTTTTAGCGTGTTCAGAGCTTCTTTAATGCAAGTTTTATTCAGGTATTCTTTAATGTTATTGATATATTCATTTATGAGATGGTCAGATTGGTCCTCAAAGATGATTTTTGCAGGATAATTAATATTGTAAAACTGTTTAACCCGGTCATCATCTTCTTCTATTATCCCTTTACTCAAATTAATTATTTCCGGGCTGTCCTTCGCACGGTAGCTTCTTTTTAATTCAACAATATGCTGACAAAGCAATTCACTGGATGGCTCATAGTTATTTGCAGAGATATTTGAATTTCCAGATAAAAAACCATTGAAAAATTCTATGTTTTCATCGCTGAATTGATTCATCGCAGCAATTGATTTACACAAATCTCCAAATAAAGACCCTGCTTCCACAGAAGCAAGCTGTTCCTTGTCGCCCAATAAGATAATTCTGCTCAAAGGGTTTACCGCAGACAGCAATTTGCAAAACATCGGAACATCAATCATCGAGGCTTCGTCCACTATGATTACGTCATAATTCAGGTAATTATCCTCATCATGTCTGAAATAAGGAGAATTGTGTCTGTAGCCCAACAAGCGGTGTATCGTAAATGATTTGCAGTTTTCTATCATTTCCTTTAAAACGGAATGCTTAAAAAAATCATTGTTTTCCACAGAATTCCTGAGTGATTCCTGAATTCTGACCCCTGCCTTACCTGTCGGGGCAGCAAGGGCTACTTTCAGTTGTTTGTTTTCCCTGAAAAGCAGGGCCAGTAACTTGGCAACGGTGGTGGTCTTTCCTGTACCCGGACCTCCGGTTATTATCGAAAAGTTGTGCAAAAAGCTATTGATACAGGCTGTTAGCTGCCAGTCTGTTTTTTCATCTTCTACCAGGTCGGAATGCCCGGTTTCATCCATTCTTAATTTTTTAATGAATTCATTCTCAGAAGTCAATTTTTGTTTTCGGCATTCTGCTAAGCTATTTCCTGCGTCTATAAGATTTTTTAATTTCTCAACGATTTTTTTTTCATAATTATAATAGCGGTACAGGTATAGTTTATCGCCCTCCATGAAAAAAGGTTTCCTGCTTTCACTTACCGTACTGATAAGTTTACAGTCCTTCAGGCTTTCCCAGCAAAAATCAACATCCTCATATATGCTATTTTTCAGGTCTTCTGCATATTGTTTCTTTCTGTTAATACAGATATGTCCCTCACTAAGCTTTTTGGAAAGGAGAAAGGCAAAAGGCTGTATGTTTTTATCCTGGAAAAAACAGGCAAATTTCTCATGTACATTCATCAATTCTCTTTTATATTATTTTTGACTAACTAATAATACAACATTCAGTTGTCAAGTAGTGTCATTTCTTTTTTTTAATAATAATTTTCATTAAAATATTATACAATTTACTGCTCAGATCAACAATATTGGATAGATAATTACTAATTAATCAAATAATAGTGTGTTTTGTGTAATAAGCCAGAATAATAATATTATTTTTATAGGACATCTTTGATTATTACAAGTTTGTTTCTTTCTTTTTTTGATATTATTTTTTTATAAATTATGTCAGATAACAATATTACCTTCCTTATTAATGAATTGAAGGAGAATCTGAATCACGAAACAGATGACCATCCGAAGGTGTATCTCATCATTTCTTTTTGCCGCAAACACTTTAGTGTATTAGATGATTTTTTATACTCTTTTATTCTGAAAGGAATCGACATGGCTTCGGAAAATAATTTTACTCCAGAAGTTTATATTCTCAAAAGTTATAAGGTATTTTATCTGCTTCATTACGAAAAAAGAAAAGAAGCACTTAATATTTGCAATTATATTATACCTGCCTTGCTTAAACTGAAATTTTATGCTGAATATGGACTTTCCGTTTTGGTTAATTGTATTCTTGAATGGTCTAAGGGCAACCTGGAAAAACCTTTCCTGATTCTCAATAAATCTTTGGATGACCTGAAACATAAAAAAAATAAAAAAGCTGCACTTGCTCATGTTTACTATTCATATGCTGTTTTTTATTTTGATCTTAATGAATTGAAACAAGCACATCGTTATTATACTCTTGCTCAAAAAAATTCTGATGAAATTACTGATATTGGACTTGTGCTTTATACTAAAATAGGACTGGCAGCCATTCTGAAAAAACAAGGGGATTATTTAGATTCTCTTAACTTCCTTGAAGAAACACTAAGCCTTGCAAGAGACAATTATTTGTGGAATACAGAGTCCAGGGTCTATTATGAATTAGGAACTGTCTGTCAACTGAAAAATCAGCTTAAAAAAGCGAAGGATTACTTTTTTGAAAGTTATGAAATAAGAAATAAAAATAAGGCTTATCCTGCAATGGTCTCCTCTCTTGTTTGTATTGCTCAGGTTTGTTTCGATCAGGAATTGTATCAGGATTCTAAAAAACATCTCATTAAAGCACTCGATATATGTAAGTCTAAAGGCCTGACATTTAAATTAATTGGAGTATATAAATTATTTTCATCTCTTTTTGAAAAACTAAAGGACTTCGAAACATCATTGAAATATTACAAACAATTTAATGCCCTTCAAAGAGAATTGAGTAATAACGAAATAAATATTAAGAATAAATTTTTCCGCCTGAATTATAAATACAAAAGGGAGCCTGAACTTGTCAAAAAAACCCGTTACCTCAATGTAATCAATAGTTTTGCAGAAGGCTTTCTTAAAGCCAATTCAGTGGACGAAATTGTTTGGATGGTGGCCAGAGAAGCTATCGGTAAACTGGGCTATGAAGATTGTGTAGTTTACCTTTTTGATGAAAATAATGAATATCTTATTCAAAAAGCTGCATGGGGACCCAAAAACCCAATAGAATTTGATATTCATCATCCTATTAAACTAAAACCCGGCCTGGGAATTGTAGGTTCAGTGGCTCGTTCCGGAATCGGTGAAATTGTCAATGATACCACCAAAGATGATCGTTATTTTCTCGATGATCAATCCAGGCTTTCTGAAATTACAGTCCCTATTATTGCGGATGGTAAAGTAATAGGAATTATTGATTCGGAAAACCGTCAAAAAAATTTCTATTCTTCCGATGACCTGAAAACCCTGACTACAATTGCTTCTATGACTTCCTCCCGCCTCGCTCAGGCTTTTGCTATGGAAAAGCTTAATCTACAACAGAAGATGCTTGAAGAAACGGTCAGAAGTAAGACCAAAGAGTTACAAATTGCACTCAATCACCTTCAAATCACCAATGTTAAATTGAGTTCGAGTAATGATGAAAAAGGTATTTTGCTCAAGGAAGTACACCATAGAGTGAAAAATAATTTACAGATTATTACCAGCCTTCTCAGCCTTCAGTCTTTTAGTATTGAGGATCAAAAAACCAAGGACCTTTTCGATAATTCTCAGTACAGAATAAATGCAATGGCTTTGATTCATGAAATGCTTTATCAGTCCGATAATTTATCGATGATCAATTATGCCGATTATCTGAAACGCCTTATTAATAATCTGGTGACTACTTTTAAAGGTATTGATTATAATATCAAAATACTAATGGATATTACTGATATGTATCTTAGTATTGATACTGCTATCCCTCTGGGCCTGATGATTAATGAGATCATTACCAATTCCCTTAAATATGCTTTTACTGATAATAAACAAGGGACCCTTTATCTGAAAATATTTGAAAAAAATCAGCAGGGGCAATATATTATGGAAATAGGAGATGATGGCCCGGGATATTCTGATGATATCTTAAAAACAAGAAAAAAATCGCTGGGGATGCAATTGATTTATAAATTAATCCAACAGATTAATGGAGAAATTAACAGGAACATGGAAAAGAAAGGTACGCATTATCATATTTATTTCGAGAATGTCTGATCAATACCTGTATTGCCTGTGACAAGGTATGCTTTTTCGGATTTTAAATTGTTTTACCAAAAAACTCTGAATATTCAATTAAGCATTCTGTTTGTTTTTCTCTATGGTTGCCCTGCATTTCTGAAGGTTGGGAAGGTCGGGGTTGATTGCTTCGGCAGCATCCAAATCAGCCAATGCCTCATCATACCAGAAAATGCCATTTCTCGCTATTGCACGTTCATAATATATTTCAGCATGATCCCGGCCGCAAGGTTTTTCTTCATCAAGAAGAAAGAATTTGTCATAGGCCTGAACAGATAATTTAAATTCACTTGTTTTAAGATAAACATTGGCCAATAAATATAAGGTTTCTGAATTGTCAGGCTCCCAACTGATCGCTTTCAGCAAATCTTTTTCTGCATATTTATGCGCATTGATATTGATGTATATATTCGCACGCTTCAGATAATAGACAGGGTTTTCAGGGTCTTTTTCTGATAACTCCCCCAACCTTTTGGTGGCAGCCTGCAAATAACTGACAGCCCCTTTTGTATCTTTGTCACGACGGGCTTGTTGCATCTTCTCTATAAATTCATTGACCTTTTCCATTGTTTTTTATTTTCTGTATACCCTGAAATATTCATTCTTTTATAATAATACAAAGATAATATTTCTGTGATTTCCTATAGATTTATTTTGAATTTAATTGAAAATATATACTGATTAATGAACGGCATTTTTCTTAGGGCATAATTGAATAGTGGAATTCCTGTAAAGAAAGACTGTATTTCAAAAATAGAATTGGAAATGTATCCTTTTTATTGCTGTGCTATAAATTTTCTAAGCCATTTTTACTTCCATAGTTGCTCCGTCTCTTCTAGCGTTTTGCCCTTCGTTTCAGGAATAAAACGCCATACAAAAAATACACTGAAAGCACTAGCAGAACCATAAACCCAATATGCGAAGCCATGATTGAAGGTTTCGGTAAGCCAGGAATTCTGATCCATCATCGGAAAAGTCCAGGAGACGATCTGATTGGCAATCCACATTGCAGCAACGGCTATTGCCAATGCAGAAGATCTGATTTTATTAGGGAAAATTTCAGAAAGCAAGACCCAGGTTACCGGTCCCCAACTCATGGCAAAACAGGCCACATAGAATAACATAAACAACAGGGTTGTCATCCAATGCCAGCGGCAATAAAATGAAAAGCCGAGTCCCGCCATTGCCAGGGCCATTCCCACTCCACCAATCAGCATCAGCGATTTACGTCCATAACGGTCGACGGTAAAGATAGCAACGAGGGTAAACAATAAATTTATCCCGCCCACTATCACCGTTTGCAGCATGGCAGAGTCAGTACTTCCTCCCATCGTTTTGAAAATTTCAGGGGCATAATACAAGACCGCATTTATACCTATGCACTGTTGTAATACTGCCAGCGAAATACCGGTGGCAATAATCAAAAAACCAAATGATAGCAGCTTCGCAGAGGTCTGTTGTAAACTGCTTTTAATCTCTTTGAGAATTTCGGGAGTCTTTTCAGGGCCGTTTATTTTAGTCAGAACTTCAACAGCCTGCTGATCTTTTCCCTTCAATAATAGTGATCGCGGTGTATCGGGAATAAAAAACAAAGCTACCAGAAAAACAAAGGCAGGGATGGACTCTGAAGCAAACATCCAACGCCAACCTACTGTCTGTAACCACTCCTCATCTCCACAACCGGCAATATAGTAATTGACAAAATATACCAGCAATATTCCACTTACGATCGCTAATTGATTGAGAGATACCAACTGCCCGCGTCGGTCAGCAGGCGCAATTTCTGCAATGTACAAGGGCGACAGCATCGATGCCAATCCAATTCCCACTCCGCCCAACATACGATACATAATAAACCAATATACCTGAAGGTGGTCGGCAGTTCCAAGGGCTTTTGTAGGTAGTTCGGGCATAGCTGAACCAAAAGCTGATATCAAAAAAAGGATTGCCGATAAAATCAGCCCTTGCTTGCGCCCCAATCGCCTGCTTATCCATCCTCCAAGAATTCCACCCAGAATACAACCGATCAGGGCACTCGAAACCACAAATCCCAGAAAGGAATTTGATGCTGTTTCTCCCATGCCATATGGCGTCACAAAAAAAGCTTTCAGCGCACCCACGGTTCCTGAAATTACTGCCGTGTCATATCCAAATAAAAATCCTCCAAGGGTCACCGTCAGTGTTATAGGGATCAAAATAGAAGAATTGCTTTTCGTATCAGCCATTATATCGCTCGTTTAACAGGTTTTTCATAAAAAGGTTAATCTCCCACTGACTCGCAACAGGTTCATTCCTGAAAGGCTGCATCGGGATGTAAGGATAAGGACCAAATTCCGGAGAAATCGTAATCAAGGGCTTTTGTGCCTTGCGTTGTGCAGCGATCATGCGGTCCCACCAATTGAGGTGGTGGTCCACTGCGAATTTCCATTCCGGTGCCCTCGGGTCTGGAATCTGTGGTCCTTCAGGAAAACCAACCCTTGCATGAATGTGGTGGGTACGTTCAATCAGCCGGTTAATTTCCCCGGGATATTCTTCTAGAAAACTTTCTGATACCGTTACCCAATGAGAAATATCTGCGGTCATCTTCATTTTTGGAAACCGATCGAGCAATGGCATTGTCATTTGGGGACAAAAGGAAAATTTGCCCCGGTGAAGTTCATGATATATCGGAACACCGCTTTGTTTACTGATTTTATCCGCCACCTCAATCATTTTAGCATTATCATGCTCAGAAAAACTATCCTTCCCACTTTGTGCATTTATAAAATCAGGCTTCAAGGATGCAAGGAATTCCAGCTTTTGTGTATAATTTACTAATGTACCCTCTTCTAATCCACCGGGTATTATATCGGCGTAAACCGCTATAAA
>CAJQOX010000229.1 GCA_905480075.1 uncultured Aureispira sp.
AACGAAAGGAACAAAATAAGCTATGAAAGTGACGTTTAGCTTAACGAAACAAATACCGGTTTTTATTTTTGTAAAAAACGAAGACTTGTAAAAAGGTATGCACTGCCATGATTTCCTCCCTTTGATGCTTCAATTAAAAAATTTTTGGATGAATGAAAGATGAAAAATATCACAACATTGAACAATTATTCTATTTATATTTAACTTTTTGGTTGACGAATGCTATATTTGCCAACATCAATTATTCACTTCAATTATCTTCATAATACATGGTCCAATCCTATAAAAAAAATTACAAGATCGCTGAATCTTACGATACCATCATTATTGGTTCAGGTATGGGCAGTTTGACTGCTGCCACCTTTTTGGCAAAACAAGGGCAAAAGGTCTTAATACTGGAAAGACATTACACTGCCGGTGGTTTTACCCATATTTTTAAACGCAAAGGCTATGAATGGGATGTAGGTATTCACTATGTTGGTTCTATGGAGAAAGAGACTTCTATCCTCAAGAAGATATTTGATTATATTACAGAGGAAAAGCTCAAATGGGCCGACATGGGAGAAGTTTACGACCGCATCGTTATTGGCGATAAGACCTATGATTTTGTGAAAGGAGTAGGCAATTGGACCGAAAAGATGATTGGCTATTTTCCCGGTGAAGAGCAGGCTATCCGCAAGTATCTCGATCTGGTTTTTGACTGCAGCAAGACGAGTCGCAATTTTTTTATAGAAAAGACCTTTAGTCCGCTGATGAGCAAATTGTTCGGCTGGTTTTTCAGGAAATCCTATTTGAAATATTCCAGAAAATCTACTTATGATGTATTGAAGGGGCTTACCGACAATGAAGAACTGATAAAAGTGCTTTGCGGACAATACGGCGACTATGGGCTAACCCCCAAAAAGAGTAGCTTTGCCATGCATGCCTCTTTGGTCAGGCATTATTTTTCCGGAGGTTTCTTTCCGGTTGGTGGTTCTTCTCAGATAGTGGAGACTATAGCACCGGTTTTGCACCGCCTTGGGTCTGCAATACTTATCAGCGCGGAGGTTTCAGAGGTTATTATCGAAAAGAATACGGCTGTTGGTGTAAAAATGAAAGACGGCAAGGAATTCCGTGCAAAAAACATCATCAGCAATGCCGGTTTATTTACTACCTATAACTCCCTGCTGCCCAAGGAAACCTTTCAACAGCATAATCTGGGCGAACATCTCAAACAGGTGAAACACTCCGTCGCACATGCCTGTCTGTATATTGGTTTGGATGGCAATCCCGATGAGCTGAAACTTCCAAAAGCAAATTACTGGATCTATCCTGACAAACTCAGTCATGATGAATGCGTGGATAACTATCTGAAAGATCAGGAACAGCCTTTTCCGGTAGTGTATGTCTCCTTTCCTGCTGCCAAAGACCCGGATTGGCCGAACCGCTATCCCGGGAAAAGTACGGTAGATATCATCACTTTGGTACCCTACGAAACCTTTGCAGAGTGGGACGGCAAAAGATGGAAGAAAAGAGGGGAGGATTATGAGGCCCTCAAGGAAAAAATTGCACAGCGGCTGCTGAAAGCACTCTACGAAAAAGAACCGCAACTAGAGGGTAAAGTGGCCTATTACGAATTGTCTTCTGCCCTCACTACCAAGCATTTTGTCAATTACGAAAAGGGAGAACTTTATGGCCTTGACCATACTTCCGAACGCTTCGAACAGAAGTTTCTCAGACCACAGACAGCCATCAAAAACTTCTATCTGACAGGGCAGGATGTTGCCACTGCCGGGGTAGGGGGGGCGGCCTTTGCAGGCGTGCTTACGGCCTCTGTTGTTACGGGTAAAAATATGATGAAGGAAGTGTTGTGATAAGGCATTAGATCTACAGGGATTTTATTCATGGTTTTTTATTTAAGAAAGTATAATTACTTAATATTCTTTTTTATATTAAAGGATTCCTGATTAAAAAAAACTACAAATGAATTTCTCCGATATAAATTTTTTAGCAGTATTTGTCGCTGCCCTTGCGGCTTTTATTTTAGGTGCAATATGGTATACAGTGCTCTTTGGAAAAGCCTGGCAAAAGGAGTTGGGCATGTCAGACGAGGACCTTGAAGGTGCCAATATGGCTATGATTTTCGGTTCAAGTTTTCTGATGATGCTGATTATGGCTTTTGGTATGGGAATGCTTTTGCAGGGACATAGCGGACAGGAAGCTGAACTTACAATGATGATTGGCCTTTATCACGGTCTGATGATAGGAGTACTCTTTGTAGGAACTTCTCAGGCTATCAATTATCTTTATCAAAGAAAATCAATCAAATTATGGTTGATAGATGCATCCTATCAGATTCTTTTTTTGGGTATTATGGGAGCAATACTTGGAGCCTGGAATTGATTTGAATGCTCTGTGAATAGATTTGCTTTTATCAATAAGCGGAGATAATATTCAATTATTTTTGGAGCATAACAATCTTTTTATTTATCCTTTCATCATAAAATCAAAAAATCCTTCATTGATTGTATTACAGAGATATCAGATTTTTTGTATGTTCCACACGTTTTTTAAAAAAAATCTCTGACTATTCCTTGTATTTCTTTCCGTCAAAATATTCATCATAGGCATCGGGGTTGTGATTTACCAGAATTACGATCACGATTCCACCAAAGATCAGGAGCAGTTTAAACATAAATGACCAAAGTTGACCCATTGACTCCACCCATTGCAAGGAGCCCAAAGTCAGTCCAACAGAGTTGACGACCAGTGATATGCTTCCTAATAAAAAAAATCCGCAGCCAAGT
>CAJQOX010000230.1 GCA_905480075.1 uncultured Aureispira sp.
CAACAACGTTGATAAGCAATAGTATATCCTGAGGCATTGGGAGCAAGTGTAATGGTATCAACATAAGTTGTAGTATGGATACAGGCAGTAGAAGGAACAATCAGGCAAGAGTCGGGCAGATAAATATCAAGCGTATCATTAATCGCGTTATCTAAGGGGATTAACTGTTGAAAAAGGTAGGCATTGGTAAGACCGTCGAAGACCCCTATAGAAGCAGGATTATCAAACCAGGGAATACCTGCATCACAATCTCTGAAAACCACAAGAGAAATTTCATATTCATTATTACCCAGACAACGATAGTTCATTTCCCCTCCCACAATATGAGTGGCTGAGGCGTTAAAAAAACAAAAAACAAAGATAAAAAACGGAATTATACTTCTTAAACCGTTGAGTATAATTTTATTCATGATAAAATTTTAACAATAAGCTGCTTTTATTAAATTCAATAAAATCAAATTATCTTAATAAAGTAATATTCCCTTTCAGAAAGAGTGTGCCACCTTCTTCGCAGGTGCATTGCATATAATAGCCATAGACATCGGGAGGTAGTGCCGAACCATTAAAAGTACCATCCCAACCGAAACTCTGATCATTCGATTCAAAAACTTTTTGACCCCACCGGCTATAGACAGAGATTGTCATTTCAGTCACATTATTCCCATTTACCATCAGCACATCATTGTGTCCATCACCATCAGGAGAAAAGGCCGAAGGAACAAAGACAACAGGATTGGCACAAACCGGGTCTTTTATATAAACGATGACCGAATCATTATGTGTACAATACTGATTGGTAACCGCTACATAATAGGTAGTGGTTTCTCTTGGTCGGGCTTCCGGATCATGTATATCGAAGTCAGAAAGTGTTGTATCGGGGTCCCAAACATAACTGTATTCAATAAAATTAGTAGCATACAACTGTGACATCTGACCAACAAAAATAGAATCGGGAAGAGCAAGAACAGAAAAGCCAGGAGAGAGGAAAGTAACATTTACATGAGCAAACGCCGTATCCCGGCAGCCTTCATTATTAAGCCCTACCACCTGAAAATCAATATCTGCATTAGCTAGTACAGAGACAGAATCGGTACCCTGTCCGCTAATAATATTAGAGAATGGAGACCAGGTATAAGAGGTTATACTATTATAAAGTGGCAATAAATTGGTGGCAAAAAGATCGACAGTATCACCTCTGCAAACGATTTGGCTATCAGAAGCCATAATTTCAGCTCCGTCAAGAGGGATATAAACATCCTGAAGAAAAGTATCCGGGCAATTTGTTCCCGTACCGGCCACAAGACTGACAAGATAAAAACCGGTATCGGGAAAAGAGTGGCTGGGGTTGGTAAGTGTTGAAGTTCCTGTACCGCCAAAATCCCAGAGGAAGCTGATCGAGGTATCTATAGAGACATTATTAAAGGATTGTAGCAGTGAGGTATTACAAATCAGGTTAAGTGAATCAAAAACTGCATTGATCCGCAGGATATCCACAGAAGTAACAACAGTATCTGTACAACCATTTTCATTTACGACATTGATGGTAAATTCAAGGGTGGAATCTGCAATAATGACAACAGAATCTGTTCCCTGCCCGGATATAAGGGGTGCATCGGGTGTCCAGTTATAATAAGGGATATTATTATAATTCTGAAGAACATTAGAAACAGTAAGACTCAATGTATCCCCATAACAAGCTAGCTGTGGCCCTGTCCAAAGAATAGAAGCGCCATCGAGCGGAATACGAATATTCTGAACAAGGGTATCCTGACATAGAGCTCCTAATCCGGCAATAAGAGTGACAGCATAAGTTCCGGAATCCGGAAAAGTATGAGTGGGAGAAACTACAGAAGAAGTACCTGTACCATCAAAATCCCAGAAGTATCCGTTATTGACAGAAGTGCTGCTATTGACAAAAGGAACAGCGAGTGAAGTATTGCAAATAAAATCTACAGAATCAAAAAGAGCCTCTACTTCCTGTATTTGAACAAGCGCCTGATCAGAGGCGGCACATCCGTTATTATTTGAGACCGAAACAGTAAGGTTCTGATTATTATTGACCAGGACCTGAACAGAACTGGTGCCCTGTCCTGAGATAATATTGGCTGAGGGAGACCAGAAATAAGAAGTAATATTATTATAGGCTGACAAAACATTATTGGCAACAAGTGTGACGGTATCACCCTCACATGCAAGCACATCAGGGACAGACACCACTGCACCGTCCAACTGAACGTTTACAGGATAGGAAATTGTATCAGAACATGGAGTACCAACCCCTGCAACAAGCTGCACCTGATAAGTTCCTGTATCAGGATATGTATGTACGGCGTTATAAAAAGAAACCGGTGGGCTTCCATCTCCGAAATCCCAGGAATAAGAAAGATTTGAGGGAACACTGTTATTGACATGAAAGAGCGTAAGGGAAGTATTACAAGCAGGTAAATTGGCAGAAAACATGGCCGTTACCAATTGAGCACAGGCAGCAACAGTAAACTGAAAATCTCTTTTTGTAGTGCCTGTCAGCACCCCATTTTTATATTCATTTACACAAATACCCACTACAAAAGTGCCGTTGTTGGCAGGAGTACCTGTCAGTAGTCCTGTAATCGGGTTAATAACCAGAGGGTCAGTACCGCCAAGCATATTATTTACGCTGTAAGGAGCAATCCAGGTCACCGGTGTATAAGGAGGTGAAGAAGGAGTAAAAGGAGCAGGGTTTACAGTACTTGCACCTTCATAAGGATCACATAAATAGTAAGATAAAGAGTCTCCGTCAGGATCAAATGCAGAGTTATCATAATTCAAAGGAGATCCTGCGCATATAAAAAAAGGAGGCCAATCATTAAATCTAGCACTACTGTTACAATTCAGCAGTGCATTTTGAGATATTTCTACATCATAGGTAGCACCTGTATTACCCGGATTAAAAATATTGCTGATTATATTATTTCTGCAACATCGCTGATAGCTGAGATGATACCCTCCATTTATGAATGGCAAAGTAATTTGCTTTCTATAAGTTGTTGTATGTATGCAAACATTAGGGGGAATATTATAACAAGGGTTATTCAAAGACAGATCGAGTGTGTCATCTCCCTGAAATGGAAACAACTCTGTTCTGATATGATTTCCAAATCGATCAAAGATGCCAATACTGGCAGGGTCATCAAAATAGGCATTAGGGTTGCCATTTTCACAATCTCTGAAAATAGTAAAAATCACCTCAAACTGACTATTGCCCAAGCAATTATAAGTCATCTCCCCTCCTACAATATGACTTGCAAAAAGATAACCGGAAGGAAAACATATAAAAACAAAACAAATAAATTTATTAAAAAAGCAATTCATATAATCATCAGGAAAAGAGTGAATAAAACAATTTGAATAAATAAATCTTAATTAAATTATAAAAACAAAACGCTTTGAAAGCCAAGAAACAATTACAGTTTCCAAAATAAACATATCATCAGAATAAAAACGTATAAAGTACTAAATATGTTTATCAAAAACCAACCCAAAAGCTTTATAGTCCATAAAAAAACAAGCAACTATGAAAGTACATTAAAAAAAAAACTATCTAAACTATCTGAGCAAATTTCTTTGTACAAAAAAAGCAAGAGCAGAACTATTGAAGCGCATTCTGTTACATCTAAAAACGGTAATAAGCATACAATAGTCAGAAATACCTGTACTTAAAACAAAATAACGATTCTACTTAAATGGAAACATTAGCAGATAAAAAGGATACAATTACTCAAAATCTATTAAAAAAAAGCCTTAAGAAACTGATTATGAATGCGCAGCGTCCGTTCAAACACATCAGCAACAAAATTATTTTTTAAAAATCTTTTCAACACAGATAATCAATAAATTCAGAAGCGAACAATTATGACAATTATCCGACAAAATCCCATTGGGTTTTGCACAAATTTAGATACCATTAAATGAATAAAAAATTACTACGAGACAAAATAAACAGTATCTTTGAAAAAGACAGATAGAGAATTCAGAACAGCCGTATAAAATTGATTAATCAGCCCTAAAAATGAAAAAAACATCCAAAGAGATTTTGCCTGCAATCAAAGATTTAAAAGAGGGAAATCAATTAAGAAAATTTGGAGTATACCACGACAGCGTACAAATCACCAACACAAACGAATGGGATGGCACCAAGGCTTGGAAAAGTACGCGCAGATGGCAAAGGAAGTCCTGGATATTTGCCGGCGCATACAGTGCAGAAATATATGTTGGATTTGCCATAGTGGATGCCGGATTTCTGGGCAAAGCATTTTGCTATGTTTATTTCCCACAAAGTGGTCAGATACTGGAACATGGTACAGACCGGCCCTTCGCTTTCTCATCAGATTTCAATGCCGACCTGAACAGCCACTGGAAATTAGGCAGATATGAGATTTACAGTCAAGGGGACGAAATGTATTTTAAATTTACTGGTAAAAAGTTCAGCTTAAACATGCAATGCAGGAATAATGATAACGGACTCAGTTTTTTGTGTCCTTCATCCGGAGGCAAGCGACCTTTCCATTTCACCTATAAAAACCTCCTGCTGCCTACTAAAATTAATTTAACCGCAAACGGTCAAAACAAGGAATACAGAGATTTGTATGCCGGTTTGGATTTTTCAAAGGGCTACCCCCCAAAACACACTAATTGGAACTGGACTTCATTTACCGGTATTTTAGAAGATGGAACTCCTGTGGGCATTAATGTTGTTGACCAGTTTAACAAGAACATGGAAAATGTTATTTGGATAGATAAAGAAAGGATTCTTATTGGGGATGTAAACTATAGTTACAGCAAACCTGCAGAGAAGTCAGAATGGAGGGTAAGATCAGAAAACGGCAATCTGGAACTTACCATGATTCCAAAAGGAAACCGGAAAGAGCATATTAATCTAAAATTATTAAAGAGCAAATTTATACAGGTATTCGGAACAATTGAAGGACGTATTAATCATAATGGAGTCTGGAAGAACCTGACCGGATATGGAGTGATGGAAGAACATGAGGCGATTTGGTAAAAAAAATAATTAAATTGATCAGGATGTCAATATTAAACAAAATGAAACGTGTAGTTGTAGGATTATCCGGAGGAGTTGATTCGAGTGTTGCAGCCTATTTGTTACAACAGCAGGGTTATGAAGTGATTGGATTATTTATGAAAAACTGGCATGATGAATCGGTAATTCTCGATGCGGAATGCCCATGGGTTGAAGACAGTAATGATGCATTGATTGTTGCACAGGCACTGGGAGTACCTTTTCAGACTATTGATTTGAGTGTAGCCTACAAAGAAAGGATTGTAGACTACATGTTCAGAGAATATCAACAGGGCAGAACACCTAATCCTGATGTTTTGTGCAACCGTGAAATCAAGTTTGATGTATTCCTGAAAACAGCCCTGGAACTGGGTGCTGACTTTGTCGCTACAGGACATTACTGTCAAAAGAAAGAAACCGTAAAAGACGGAAAAACCTATTACAGACTGATAGCAGGTGCCGACAGGAACAAAGATCAGAGTTATTTTTTGTGTCAATTGAATCAGCAACAGCTATCGAAGGCTTTATTTCCTATAGGACATTTGGAGAAACCGGAAGTCAGGAGAATTGCTACTGAACAAAACCTGGTTACAGCCGGCAAAAAAGATTCACAGGGATTGTGTTTTGTAGGAAAAATAAAATTACCTGAATTTTTGCAACAGCAATTAAAACCCAAAACTGGAGATATCATAGAAATCCCGGGAGATTCAGAAAAATACAAAAACTACCAGGAGAAACTTAAGGCAATTGACGGCAACAGAAATAGTGCTGCTCTTAAGATATTGAGTGAATCAATGAATTACAAGCCTTCTGACGGCAAGGTTGTAGGGCAACACAATGGTGCACATTACTTTACAATAGGTCAACGTAAGGGTTTGCAGGTAGGGGGAATGAAAGAACCTCTTTTTGTAATTGCTACTGATACCGTCAGTAATACAATCTATACCGGACAGGGTCAACATACAGGATTGTACCGGAAGGGTCTTTTTATAAGCAACACAGAAGTTCATTGGGTAAGACCTGACCTTGAATTAAAGCAGGGAGAACACAAGACTTTTAGCTGCAGGATAAGATACCGTCAGCCATTGACTACCGCCATTTTATACAGGGAAGAAGAAGGGTTATTTCTCATTTTCGAGGAGGAACAACGCGGAGTTACTCCCGGTCAGTTTGCCGCCTGGTACGAGGAGGGAGAGTTGATTGGTTCCGGAGTGATTGCTTAAAAGTAATTGCAACAAAAAAGGGTATAAACATAAAATAGTTTATACCCTTTTCAGAAAACAAAGTCAAATAAATCAGATAGGATTTTTGACAATGGTTTTATTTTTATGCAGGCTGATATTAATAAATTGTTTTGAAGGAAAATTTAAATTTTTAGCATTGGTTTTATCAAATCTTGTGAACGTTCTGATATTGGCAAGTGGAAATTCTTTGTTGTTAATTTTGCAGACCCCAATCATTCTACTCAGAACATCATTAATAATTTCCGCATATTCTTTAGCCATAATCCCGGAAAGTGTATTTTCTGATTCATTATCGATATCAATATCCAATATTGTATGACATGCGACATCAAGAACAATTTCCTGATTTTTTATTTTACTTTGAATATCTTCGGGAAGAGATGACCACCAATACTGCAGGGTACTGACATTCTCATTGGAAACCTCATTTTTACGAAGAAAGATATCAGTCTCAAATTGTTGTAGTTTGACAGGTATACGTTTAACAAGGCGAATGTTGGTGGCATGTTGCCCGTTATTAATATCAGACTGTTGCGAATTATCTATCAACATAGTACTTACGGTATATTTCATACCTGTTTCGAATCCGATAATCTGTTCAAGAGTTTCTCCGGTATTTTCAATTTGAGAATCATTCAATTGTTGGTTAATATCATTTTGATTATGGGAACGAATATTGGAGACCACTTCAATATCTATTTCATTGGCTTTTATTTGAGATTGTACCGGACTAGGGAGGCTATCCCACCATGATTCCATATCCTTAACGTTTTCAGCAGACAGATTAACTTTGCGTTGTTCCCCGTTTTCACGTGTCATATGAAATTCATGCTCCTGAATAGGAACAGAAATAGTCAATTCATCTTCAGAGGTTCTTATGTCTGATGCTTTCAGAAGCGGTTCAGGGTTTGTATCATCATAAATATTGTCATAATATGTAACTTCTCTTAGCTCTGAATTATCAGAACAACTGAAGAAACAAGTTATTAACAAGATAAATAATACAGTATTTAAAAACATTTTTTGCATAATCTCCGGATTAAGAGCTTATAAGTAAAAAGTTAACAATAATAGAAACGATTATTTCAGACAAAAAGTACAGAGTAAGACTAAAAAAAAGTGTCTGAAAATAACATTATGTAAGGACTAAATAAGAAGACCTACTTATATAAAACTAAAAAATATCAAAAATGTTGCCAAAAAGCTTATTTTTTTAACAAATCCTTAAGAGCACCTACAGGATTTATTAACAAACCAGTCGCCTTAGTGTTACGGGTATCCCTGCCAGTTTGTTTCAAAATCCTGAAAGCTTGACGCGTGGACAATTCAGGGTCAAGCGACTTCATGAGACCTAATAAACCTGCAACATAAGGGGTGGCCATAGAAGTACCATTAAAAAATTCGTAATTATTATTAGGGATAGTAGAATAAACCTGAACTCCAGGTGCTGCAATTCCCATTTTGAGATTACTTACATCATTAGAGAAATCTGCTTTGTCAAGGTTTTCATCTACAGCAGACACCGTAATTACTCCATCTACAGAAGCCGGTGCTCGTTTTCGGGCGTCGATATTTTCATTTCCAGCTGCGACGACAACAATAGCACCCTTGGAGTTTGCATATTTGACTGCCTGTTTGTATGCTCTTTGTGTTTTCCCTGTTGAGGGTCCACCCAAAGACATAGACAAGACATCGGCACCATTATCCGCTGCCAAAAGCATCCCTTCAATAATTTTACGTTGAGTAGTATTGCCGTATTTTCCAAATACCTTGACAGAAGTAACCTCTACAAAACTACGGTTGGGAGAAAAAGAAGCAATCCCTTTTTCATTATTTGAAACAGCAGCAGCAATACCTGCACAATGAGTACCATGACTGTGTTCATCGATGTTGTGACGGGCACCCACAGAAACAAAATTATCCTTTAAATCTTCATGTTCAGAATCAACACCGGTATCGATAATGGCAATTCTGGCTTTTTTGACCGGTTGGATATTTTCTTTTTTTAACCACTGATATAAATCATCAACATTCATAGCACTAAATCCCCAAACTTTGTCAATATCCGGATCATTAGCTGAATACTGTCCTCTTTGGTCAGAACTGAAGGTTGCCATTTTTTCAGTTGGATCAAGTGATAAGACCTCATTCGTTTCTATATGATCAATCAGACCGCTATTCTTGAAAGCTTCAACAATTTGATCAAAATTTCCAATCTGATCAGAAGGAATATCAACAACGAAATAATCATCTAATTCAGTAGACTCCTCATCTGCAGGGGTAAAGGCAGGTTCCGCAATGAGATGATATTTATTAATCAGCCCCTGCAATTCAGACAATTGATGACCATTACTGACTTCGAGTAATAATTCATTGTTCGGATCAGAATAATAGGGGGAAGAAGTTTGTTTCTCAGAAAAAGGGAACCAATCAATCCCTTTTACACCAAAATAATAGCCGCAAGACAACAGAATCATCATAGGAATAAAGATAATTTTGCTTTTGCTGAATGAATTAAGAAAAAAGCCTCCCACAAAAAGAAAAAGCATATTCATAGCCAATGACGACCAGGAAACACCTATTCCGGGAACAAAAACAACAATACCTAAATACAAGGCTAAAGAAGCTAAAAACGCTTTGCCAAACAGATTCCGCATTTCTTTACTTTCCTTATACAAAAACCATAGGGAAAGTGAAACAAAGGAACATAAGAAGAGTAATGTTGTGGTTAAAACTATCATTCCCGTAAAGATTTATTAAGTTAATACTGATAAAAGATAAAAAGTAACCATCAAATGGTATAAAATACAGATTTAAATAAAATTAATCGTCTATAATACTAAACTGAAGAATTTTAATAGAAGTTCCCCACATAAAAATAGAAATTGTTTCAGGAGCCTTTTCAGCTTCTATTTCTACTAAAAGGCCATCTTTTTGAAGTTTTTCTGGCATTACAAGGGGTCTCCAGTTTTTTCCTTTTTCATCACTAATGCCCCAGAATCCACCGGAAATTTTATGGTGTTTAACAGTTCCTTTGATTTTCATAAAATTATTCAGATTTAAAATATAAGAAATTTCAAAAAATAAAAACAATCAAAATAGAGTTTCTAAATCAGAAACTACTAATAATAACGTATATTTGTACAAGTTAAGATAAAATCCAACTCTTAATTTGTTAATTTTCTACCAACAAAGATAAGTATCAGATAAAAATAACCAAATGTCTTCTACATCCTCAATTGAGACAGAAATTCTGCAGATCATAAACCTCCACAGGAAAAAGCTTAATAAACCTGCTTTAACATTTCATGATGCAATAACAAAAGTATGTTCTCAACACAACAACAACATTGCAGAAGGGATTGTTCCCTTCGGACATTCAGGATTTGAAGAAAGGGCGAAACAATTAAAAAATAAAATAAATTTAACCTCCGTAGCTGAAAATATGGCAATGGGCCAAAACTCGGCTGAAGAAGTTGTAAAAAGTTGGCTCAATAGCGAACAACACCGCAAAAATATTGAAGGAGAATTTAACCTTACCGGTATTTCTTTAGTAAAAAACGCCATGGGAGAAAATATTTTCGCTCAGATATTTATCAAGACATCAAAATCTTATGAACCGACAGACAGCGGGGAAGAAGACTACTATCTTCTCAGTTCTAAAATGAATGACAGCATCAATGATAACATACTGAGTTTAATAAACAGCCAAAGACAAACCAAACAGCTTGCTGCCCTTAAAGTTCATTCTGAAGTTGAATTGCTTGCTTCAAAACATGCAGAAAACATGGCAAATAATATCGTCCCTTTTAGTCATAATGGGTTTGAGGAAAGGGCAAAGCAACTTATGAAAAAAATTGGGATTGGGAAGATTGCTGAAAATGTTGCTATGGGAGACGAAGATATTCAACAGATTGTGGACAGTTGGCTATCTAGTGAAGCACACAAAAAAAACATTGAGGGAGATTTTACCTTTACGGGTATCGGCATTGCCAAAAGCTCAAACAGGCAGTTTTACTATTGTCAGATATTTGTTAAATAACCTTAAAAAACATACACTGCTACTCTTTGCAAATAAACAAATTGCATATTAAAAAAACACAACACAAACAAAACCTTTAAATATCAAACACCTGGTTTACATACTATTTAGATTACTGGTTTTTTTATTCAGCATCATACCCTTTTGCTTGCTATATATCCTCTCGGATTTTCTATATTTGATATTATATAAGTTAATCGGTTACCGAAAAAAAGTGGTTCGGCAAAACCTCATGAATTCCTTTCCCGAAAAATCTGAAAAAGAATTAAAGACGATTGAAAAGCAATTCTACCATTACCTTTTCGACATTTTACTGGAAGGTATAAAAGGTTTTAGTATGTCAGAAAAAGTGTTGAAGGAACGTCAGAAGTTAATTAGCCCCGATATGCCTCAGAATCTGCTCGACAAAGGAAAGTCTGTCTTGATATTGGGAGGCCACTATGCCAATTGGGAATGGGGAGGCATCAGTGCTTCATTTTATTCAAGTGCTGATGTTATAGTTTTATACACCCCTATCAAAAATAAATTCATAGACAATTATATAAAAAAATCAAGGGCAAATCACAATACTTATTTCCGGGCTAGTCATCAGGCCCCCCGGGCATTTAAAGAATATACAGACAAGCAAGCTTCCTATGTATTGATAGCAGACCAATCGCCAAGTAATCCGGGACGTGCACATTGGGTAAACTTTCTAAACCAGGATACCGCTGTCCTGAGAGGTCCTGCCTCTTATGCTATAAACTATAACATCCCTCTTTTATTCATAGAGATTCAAAGAGTTAAACGGGGTTATTATACCATGGAAGTGACAACACTGACAGAAACACCTCAGGAATACAAGCCTGAAGAACTTTCAGCAATGTATATGCATAAATTAGAGGAAGTTATAAGAAAGAGGCCCGAACTGTGGCTTTGGTCGCACCGAAGGTGGAAACACAGCAGATGATGCAGGCCTAATGGTAAAACCTGCAGACATAAAACCATAATAAAGTTTGAAAACTTTCAGCTAATTATTACATTGTATGAAGAATATCGATAACAAAAACAGATAGTAAGGATGCACGGAATCAAGATAACAGTTATGGTCGCTATGATAGCATTCTTAAGCTATCAGACACAGGGACAGGAAAAATACGACATTTTCTGGGTGAGTTTCACTGATAAGACGGGTACGCCCTATTCTGTTTTTCAACCTCAGGACTTCTTAACTGTCAGGGCCTTGGAAAGGCGTATCAGATACAATATACCTATTGTAGAAAGTGATTTGCCTGTCAACCCTGATTATATTGAAAAAATCCTTGCAAAAGGATACAAACTTCACTGCCGCTCAAAATGGTTGAACGGAATCGCTATTATAAGTGATGACAAAATTGACCGTCCTGAAGAATTACTGGAAACCGACTTCGTAAAAGCCGTATTTCCGATTGGTCACAAAAGAGAAATTCAACAAAGAGTAGATACCATCGGACCGAGAGATTACAACTCAGATTACAAGAAGAAAAAAGATTATTACGGAACAGGAAAGAATCAGATAAAGATGCTTAAAGGCCATTATATTCACAAAATGGGCTATGACGGTAGGGGGATGCATATAGCTATCATGGATGGAGGATTCTCAGACATGCGGGAATGTCCTGTTTTCGACAGCCTTTTTAGTAATGATAGAATTCTTGGAACGCATGACTTTGTTGAAGGGGATGATTTTGTTTTTGAATCCTCCTCACACGGACGTAATGTGGCTTCCTGCATAGCATCAAATCTTCCCGGATTATTTGTCGGAACTGCACCTGCTGCCTCCTTTTATTTATTTAAAACGGAAGATATGGGGGGAGAATACAGAATAGAGGAATACAATTGGGTAGCTGCTGCAGAAGAAGCAGACAGATTAGGAGTAGATGTAATCAACTCTTCCCTTGGCTACAACGATTTCGATGATGATAGTATGGACTACGAATACAAAGATATTGATGGAAAAACTTCGGCAATGACCAAGGCAGCACAAATGGCTGCTAAAAAAGGTATCCTGGTAGTTTCCAGTGCCGGAAACGAAGGCAGTGGAAAATGGAAACATATTACGGTTCCTGCCGATGCAGAAAGTATTCTTACGGTAGGGGCAGTGAACCGGGACGGAATGCATGCAAGATTCAGTTCCTATGGCTTTCCTGACCGTACGTATATTAAACCCAATCTGATGGCTAGAGGTGCCTTATCGGTAGTAGCAGCTGTAAAAGAATACGACACAAGCTATAGTAACGGAACTTCCTTCTCCTCCCCTATTTTAGCAGGCATGGTCACCTCTTTCTGGCAGGCCTTTCCTGAACTCTCCAATATGGAAATCATTCATTCGCTGGAACAAAAAGGAGACAATATTAACAATCCTGATACTGTCTACGGCTATGGGATTCCTGATTTTTTTGCCTCTTATAAAGAATTGCGCCCATCAGTGACAGAGTTAAATACCGGACAGGAATACTATTATCAAATAATCAATTCAGCGTCAAAGCCTGATATTCTTATGAAAAATATGAAGGCCACAGATATTAAAATATCCCTGCAAGATACTAAGGGGAGAGTTTTGTGGCAATCGACTCAGAAGGTAACAAATAAAGAAGATAAAAGGTTGTGGTACACTTCCGTCCCTGAATGGGATGAATTAAGCCCTGGAGTATATTTTTTATATATAAGGATGGATGGAAATAACAAAAGACTGATACTGCTGAAATAAGTGCTGAAAATCTTGCTGAAAGAGCTCTAAAACAATATTCAGTTTATCGTTCTGAGGGTGAAAAAAGGACTCTGCGACTGTCATATTTTAGTAAGCTTGTTATTTCTGCTGTAAAGAAAGAGAATAACCAATATATTCTTTGTAAATTTGCAACATCAAATAAAAGAACATTAGCTAATATATTTCTTATCTGATCTTAACAAAAAACGTGATGCAGAATCTAACTATGGAAAGTACATTTAAACGAGCCGCAAAACAAGACCGGTATCAGGGTCATGACTATTATGACCTCGATGGTTTATTGACAGAAGAGCAAAAAATTGCTCAGTCAGCCACACGTGAATGGGTAAAACAAGAGGTAAGCCCAATTATTGAAGATGCTTATGAAAAAGCAATTTATCCCAGGCACCTATTGAAAGGATTGGGAGAATTGGGCGCTTTAGGACCAAGCCTTCCTATGGAATACGGTTGCGCGGGTACCGATGAGGTTACCTACGGACTGATGATGATGGAATTGGAACGCGGAGATTCAGGAATTCGTTCTGCAGCATCCGTGCAGGGTTCATTGGTTATGTATCCTATTTTCAGATACGGAACCGAAGAACACCGTCAGAAGTATCTTCCCAAATTAGCAACAGGAGAAATGATTGGCTGCTTCGGACTTACCGAACCCAATTCAGGTTCTGACCCTGGTTCTATGACTACTAATATAAAAGACGATGGAGACCATTATATCCTGAATGGTGCTAAAATGTGGATTACCAACTCTCCAATAGCTGATATTGCTGTTGTGTGGGCAAAAGATGAAGAAGGGATTGTTCGTGGACTAATCGTGGAATTAGACACACCGGGCTGTTCTGCTCCTAAGATTGAAGGTAAATTATCTTTACGTGCATCTATAACCGGTGAGCTTGTTTTCGAAGATGCAAGAATACCTAAATCACAACTTTTACCTGGCGTTAAAGGTTTAAAAGGACCGCTTTCCTGCCTGACAAAAGCCCGTTATGGAATTGCATGGGGCGCTATCGGAGCTGGTTTGGATTGTTATGATTCAGCGCTACGCTATTCTTTGGAAAGAGAGCAATTCGGCAAACCTATCGCTGGATTTCAACTGACTCAGAAGAAACTGGCTGAGATGATTACTGAAATCACCAAAGCTCAATTACTTGCCTGGAGATTAGGTACTCTTTTTGATCAGGGAAAAGCTACTCCTTCACAGGTTTCTATGGCCAAGCGTAATAATGTTCATATGGCATTGGAAATTGCTCGGGAAGCCCGTCAGATTCACGGTGGAATGGGCATTACAAATGAGTATCCCTGCATGCGTCACATGATGAATCTTGAAACGGTTCTGACCTATGAAGGCACGCATGATATTCACTTATTAATTACAGGAATGGATGTTACAGGATTGAATGCTTTTAAGTAATGATTCCTTTCACATAAGTTATTCTAAGGGGGTTCCAAAGACGGAACCCTCTTTTTTTATGGGAAACAATAATTGAATCAAGAGCTGACTTTTTCTTTTCTGAAGAAGTGAAAAATCAAAAAATACAATTTCATCATTCATTCATCCTGCTTAATTATTCACATCATATCATCTTCCCCAAGGGTCCAAAAGTAGTACAGACGAGCCTTTCATTGGAATACAACAACGTTTTGTCTTATACAAAAGACAGGTTTTTCAAATAATAAGCAACTCAGCTTTCAAGAAAAAATCAATAAAATATCCGGTATATTTTTATTATTAAAAAACGGGAGTTATACATAAAATCAGGGTCAAAGCAGCATTTGATGGCTTCTTTCAAATGATTACTGAATGATAATAATGTAATAAATTAAATAGATAATTAAGGGATGATTTTACTTTAGAAGGCAATCAGCAAAAAAAAGAGGGTTTCCTGATAACAGGAAACCCTCTTTTCAGGCTTTGATACATTAAGGCTTTTCTACTGATTTATCGCCAAACATTTCATCGATGGAAAAGACTTCTACCTTACCTAAGGTTTTGAGAAATTCCATATCAACTTTTTCTTTATCACCGAGAACGAGGTAAGTATATTTACGCCCTTTGACTACCTCTTTCTGAAATTTTTTGAGCATATCCACTGTTGCTTTTTTGTCATCGGCCACTCCGCTGATCTTGTCATAGGTATCTTTTCGGATATCGCGGTCAAAACCCTTCTTTTTTGCAGATCGGTAATTCCAATAGACATTGCTTTTGGTAATTCTTTCAGAGTTCATTTTTTTGATTATTGCCTGAGCTGCAGTCTGAATTAGGTTTTCAGAAACCGGCATATTATCAATGATATCAATCATAGCCGGGATAGCTTCTTTCATCTTATCAGCCTGCGTACCGATGAAGGCCCTGAAATAGTGGGAATCATCTTTTTTGGAGGGAGAAGCATTGAAGGCATAGGCAGAATAAGCCAATGCTTTGGACTCTCTTATTTCCTGAAAGACAATGGAAGAAAGCCCACTTCCGAAATACTCATTGAACAATCGGCTGTTAATAGATTCTTCAAGTGAAAAGCCTTCCGTACCTTTTGATATCAGCATAATTTCCGCCTGAGTCATATCTTCTAAAGAGACAAAGACCACTTTATTTTCGTTGATATCGACTTTTTTATATTCTTTTGGAGAAGAAACCGGCAATAGTTTTTGGGGTACAATATGGTGTTTATTTAAAACCTGAGCGACATCATCAGAAGATTTGGTTCCATAATAGAAAACATTATGTTCATAAGAAGTCAAAGTTTTTATCTTCTCTATTAATTCATCAGGTTTAATATTATCCAGTTCTTTTTCAGTAAGTCTTTCTGTCAAAGGGGAATTCATTCCGTATTTTGCATAACTGAACATGGCATTATAAAGAATAGATCTTTTTTCTTTTCTTTCGTCCACTCTTTTCTTTTTGACAGAGGCGATCATATTATCAAGTGCTTCCTTATCGGCTTTGGCATTTGCAAGGAGATGTTCAAAAAGTTCTACTCCTTTATCAAAAGAAGATTCAAGGCCTGACAGGCTGACATAGGAGACATCATCGGCGGCATAGACTGAAAAAGAGAGCCCGAGTTTAAAGAGTTCTTCCTGAAACTGAGCAGGTGTATATTTATCGGTACCTAAAAACTCCAGGTATCTGACAGCAATAGGCAATAAATTATCATTCAACTCCCCCATTTCCACAACATAATTCATGGAAAAAGTCTGATTATAAGGGTTTTTGATATAATCAAGTTGAATACCTGAGGCTAATTTCTGAGAGTGGATCTGATTTTCATAATCCAGGAAAGAAGGTTTAAGAGAGGGTTGTTCCATCTTATCCCATTCTTTTTTGAAATCGGAAATCACCTCCCTGTTCACATCCACAGGAGTAATGTCAGGTTTTGCAATAGAGACAATGTCTTTGGGCTTACCTTCTCTTTTATAAACAATAACTGCCTGGTTATTATTAATATATTTGTTGGCAAAATCAACAATATCTTTTTTTGTGATTTTGCGCATTCTGTCATATTTGTTCACAACCTGTGACCATTCAATATCATAAAGAAAAGCTTCCAGCATTTTATTGGCCCTGCCATAATTATACTCAAGTTGTTTGACCTCAGAATATTCCATATTATTGATAACTGCTTCGAGTAGCCACTCTTCAAATTTTCCATTCCTTAGCAATTCAAGCTGATCGAGTAATAATTGCTGTACCTGTTCAAGTGTCTGCCCTGTTTTGGGTTGACCCTGCATAGCATAATAGCTATAATCATAAGCAGGTCTTACGTAAGAATAAGTCCTGGACCCCACCAGTTGTTTTTTCTTAAGGTTAAGATCTATCAGTCCAACTTTACCATTAGAAAGCACCATATCCATCATTTCACATATAAGAACATCCTGACTTTTTATACCGTCAAGTCGCCAGGCCATCGAGAGGGATTCAGCTTCCTTACTGAGAACTTCTTTAACTACAGGTTCTGTAATAGGCTTAAGTTCGGGTCTTATCCATTCCGGTACTTTTTTAGTCTTATAATTGCCGAAATATTTTTCAATCATGGGAATTACTTTATCAGGATCGAAGTCTCCGGCGAGTACAATTGCCATATTATTGGGCACATAATAAGTATTGAAATACTCATGGATTTTTTCCATAGAGGGAGTTTTAAGGTGTTCCCCCTTACCTATAGTAGATTGAGTTCCGTAAGGGTGGTTGGGGAATAAAGCCTCATTTACAGTTTTATTAATTTTCCGGTAGACGTCATTCTGACCAATATTAAACTCTTCATATACTGCTTCGAGTTCAGTATGAAACAATCTGAGCACCAGCTCACTGAAGCGTTCAGATTCCAGTTTCAGCCATTTTTCAATTCCATTTGAAGGAATATCATTGACATAGACAGTCTGATCGATCCAGGTATAGGCATTCGTTCTTTTAGCACCGAGAGAGGATACCATCTTATCATATTCATTGGTAGCAACATATTTTGCAGCTAAAGAAGAGAGGGAGTCAATTTTTTTATAGATCGATTTTCTGTCCTCATCAGACGCAGTGCGGTTTTCTTCGTAGAGGTCAGAAATCTGCTTAAGGAGTACTTTTTCCTTTTCCCAATCGAGTGAAGCAATTTTACTTGACCCTTTGAATAACATATGTTCAAGATAATGTGCAAGGCCTGTGGCATCTGCAGGGTCGTTTTTGGAACCTGTTTTAGCTGTAATAAAGGTTTGAATCCTTGGGGCATCCTTATAGACAGACATATAGACTTTGAGTCCGTTTTTGAGGGTATATATTTTAGCTTTTACCGGGTCATTTTCGACTGTTTCGTAATTTATCTGAGCCTGAGAAAAGGAAAGTGTTAGAAAGAAGAGAAAAAAAACAGGATATCTAAATAAAATTTTCATGGTAAATAATTTAAGTAAAAAACAATAAAAACAGCAATTGATTTTTCTATTCGTGTAGAAAAGGAATACTAAAGAGAGAGTTTAAAAAACAGTGCTTATTAGTCATCTGCGTAAAATATGATATTTTATTCAAAAATCATTATTATCTAAAAAGTATAATTATTTTAACATCAACAACATATATATAATACACATAAGACATATTGCCTTATTACTCCTCCCACTTAAAATTAAAAATTATGGCTAATTTCAGAATTGAAAAGAAAAAAAATAAAAATAGATCACAAAACATTAAAAACAATAAATAAAGAGGCTTATTTGGGATAGTAGATAAGACTTAGTAAATTTGTTTCATTAATAAAATAAACTATAAATTAATGATACTCTCCGACAAGGAAATACTAAAGTCCATAGAAAAAAAAGAAATAGTTATAGAACCCTTTGACCCGGATTGCCTGGGAACGAACTCTTATGATGTTCATTTGGGGGATTATCTTGCCACCTACAGTGAAAGGGTATTGGATTCAAAGAAACACAACCCCATAGAAACCTTTGAGATTCCTGAAGAAGGCTTTGTTTTGCAGTCAGGTATACTATATCTGGGAGTGACCAAAGAATACACAGAAACACACAATACAGTACCATTTCTTGAGGGAAAATCCAGTGTAGGCAGATTGGGGATAGACATACATGCTACAGCAGGCAAGGGAGATGTAGGATTCTGTAATACCTGGACGCTTGAAATATCCTGTACACATCCTGTAAGAATATACAAGGGTATGCCAATCGGACAACTTATCTACTTTATGGTTGAAGGAGAGATTGAAAATTACTATAATAAAAAGAAAAACGCTAAATACAATGAGCGGACTATAAAGCCTGTCGAGTCAATGATGTGGAAGAACAAGTTTTAATGCAATCAAAACTCTATGATATATATTGTAATTTTTATTTCATTTCTTCCCTTTTTAACCTATTTGGCAATAGTGATTAGGAGAGAAATAAAAATGAATAAAAAATTACGTATCCTGGAAGAAAATCAGAAAGAACTACAGCAAATAAACAGGATTCTGAAAATTGAAAAGGAAGAACTTGAGCACAAACAGTCAATTCAGGACAAAGAACTGCAAAGATACAGGCTAAGCAATAAACAAAAACAGGAGATACTGGATAAATACACCGAGCGGCAACTTGATTTTCATCTGATTAAATTTGGCAGAACCCCCGCATGGGGAAGTCCTTCCTACAGCATAACAGTAGATGCATTGGGGAATGTATTATATCATGGCAAGGAGGCGGTTCGTTTGATAGGCTTTTACCAATGGAAAATATACCGTAAGCGAATTAAGAACATCAACAGTATCATTAAAAAATCCAATTTTTTCAAAATTAAAGGCAATGAATTTCTTAGTGAGATTGATCAGGTTTCAGGCGTTATCATAGAGATATATTTAAAGAACGGTTTTCACAGAAAGGTACATTTTGACCATGCAGCAGGATTTCCCAGCGATCTGAGTTTTTTGGAACGTAAACTGGACAATATACTTGGAACAAAGAAATTATGGTTATTCTGGGCACAAAAAACAGTAAAACTATCAATCAGGCGGGGTTTAAATTACCGTTGCACCTTTGAGATAAACAAAGGAATTTATTACAGGATACTCGAGCAGGAATTTTACAGCGATCAATATACTGATGGGTGGAAATCGATAGACAACATTCTTAAAAAGTATGAGAAACTATGGTATGAGGATACTTATGATTCCTTCAACAATCATCCTATTGACACAATATGGGTAGAAATTGAATCCGGATTTCGTTTTCTGATAAGTTCTTTCAAACACCCTGAGGCATACAAGGAGATAGCAAAGTTAACGGAGGATTTCGGAGAAAGATTACAAAAATCCGTAAAGAAGAAGCAGTAAAAGAATTACCCTCCGATTAAAATCATAGACCGGTTTTGATTATCATTTTCAGGCATGGCTAATTCCTCAAAACTTTCCCATCCACCTCTTTTAGCGTGTTTATTTTTTATATTACCTAAAATAATATCTTTAATATCCTCCCCATTTCTAAAAGGAGTCAGCAGGTCGGTTTCTGAGTTTGAAAACAAACAATTTTTCATGCGCCCGTTGGCGGTAAGTCTGATGCGGTTACAGGTAGAACAAAAAGGGTTTGTGATGGAACTGATAATAGAAAAGGCCCCTTTATAATTCTTTATTTTAAAATTGACCGCAGTATCATTGGGTTTATCAGCAATACGGAGTACTTTCTCTTTACCGTAAAAATTATAGGTAATCTCGAGAATTTCCTCTCGTGAAATTCCTTTTTCCCAATCCCATTTATTGCCACCGAAGGGCATAAATTCAATAAA
>CAJQOX010000231.1 GCA_905480075.1 uncultured Aureispira sp.
CTTCTCATTCTCAATCCAGTCCTGTGAGTTCCGGAATTAGTTATCCGAGTGATCCAAGTTGTCCTTCTGTTTCTTCTCACTCAAGCTCAGGAAGTGGTTCAGGAAGTGGTTCAGGAAGTGGTTCAGGAAGTGGCTCAGGAAGTGGCTCAAGTCATAGTCATAGTTCCTCATGCTCTTTACCTAGTTATAATTCACATTCACATTCACATTCAGGGTCAGGTTCACATTCAGGTTCAGGAAGTAGCTCAGTTTCTTCAGTGAGTTGCAGCTCAGGTTCTCATTCCGGTTCCGGCAATAAAAATGCTAAAGTACAAATGTGTTACAATGGCGTTACTTATTGTGTCAAATTCAAACACCTGGCTAAAAGAATGGCTTGTGGTTACACTTTAGGTCCCTGCGATGCTCAGCAGTCTGCGGCCTGTATAAATCCTTCTTCAGAAGTCTCTACTGTTTCCTGTGTATGTACCGGACAGTTTGCAACTATGACGGTTCGTTACTTAGGACCTTCTTTTGCGACGGTAGATGCAACTGCTAAAAAGAATTGTATCTCTGTAGGTAGTTTTTCAAATGTTACTACAGGTGATTTGCTTACAGTAGACGCAGCAGCTAACGGTCTTCTTTATCTTAGAAAAGATACTTATTTTGGTATGACAGGATCTGGCTTTGCAGCGGTAAAAATTCCTACAAATTGCTGTAATAATCCGGTGGGTAATATTTACTGGCCTTTTGAAGTGGTATCTTGGACTGATACAGATGGTAACAATTGTCCGGGAAGTAGTGCTGCTGCCAGGGTTAATAATTCTGGAAATGTTGATAAGGTCGAGGTTGTTCAGAATAATGCTACTCTTATTCAATACCCAAATCCTGCTGAGGGTGTTTCTAATTTTGAGTTTACAATTACGGAATCTGATGATGTGCGGCTATCTGTTGTAAACGTCAGGGGTCAGATTATTTATGATATCTTTAATGGTATGGCTGAATCTGATAAAACGTATACATTTGCTCAGGATGTTTCTGAATTACAAAGCGGAATTTATTTTATTTTTCTCAATACTTCTAAAGGTGTTGTAAAGAAAAAGTTTGTAGTTTTAAAATAATTTAATTGCTTTCCTCCCTCAGTATTTATCTTCTGAGGGAGGATTTTAAATTTGACTATGCTGAAAATTATACACATTTTTATATTTACTTCTTTTTTTATATTTCCTGATTGTTTCTCTCAATCTTTGGTTATTAACGAAGTCCTTGCATCTAACAAAAAAGCTCATTATGATGGCTTTGGTGAATTTGATGATTGGATTGAAATTTATAATCCGCTGGATTCTCCCGTTAATTTGGGGGGTATGTTTATTACCGATGACCTTACTAATCCTTCAAAATATCAATTCTCTCAAAAGTCAGATTCATGGTTGACAGTTGCACCCAAAGGGTATTTACTTCTTTGGTTGGATGGGGACCCCGAGCAGGGACGGAGGCACATCAATTTTAGTTTGAATAAAGAAAATGGGGTGATTGCAATTTATGATAAAAATTTGACGCTCTTGGATAAGGTCGTTTATAAAGATCAAAAAACGGATATGTCTTTGGGACGTTTGTCTGTGGATGATCCTGAACTTGGTGTGTTTGAAGAACCTTCTTTTACAAAACCGAATAAAAATGGATTGAAATTGACACCGGATAGTGCTCGTGTGTTTTCAAATCATCCTTCTGGTTTTTATACTCAGGCTTTTACAGTTTCATTTTCTTCTAATTTTGAAGGTCAGATCTATTACACTACCGACGGATCAGAACCTACAAAGGAAAGTACTATTTATTCCAATCCTGTAAAGATTGATTCTACAATGGTTTTAAGGGCAATAGTTGTCAGGAAAGGCTATAATCTCAATTCTATCTCTACTTGGACCTTTTTCGTTAACACAAAAAGTACACTGCCTGTTCTCTCACTTACTACCGACCCGGATAATCTATGGCACAAAAGAAAGGGCATTTACCGTAAATTTGAAAAAAGAGGATGGGAAAGGGCTGCTTTTGTTGAATATTTCGATTTTAATAATGAAAATGACTTGCAATCGGCTTTCACAAAATCTGTGGATATCCGTATTGCAGGCAAAACAAGCAGAAGACAACCTAAAAAATCTTTTGCGATCTTCTCAAATAATCTGGATGGTAAAAATAAAATAAATTATAAGATATTTGATGATAAACCTATTGAAAGCTTCTCCTCATTTTGGGTCCGTGCTGATGCTACTTCAGGTAGGAATGTGCCCAAGCTATGGGTTGGTGAACGCTTTAAAAATGAGCTGCTATATCAGGTGAATAAAGATATGAACGGCAATGTGGATATGCAGGCTTATCAACCGGTTCAGCTTTATCTTAATGGTGAATATTGGGGCCTTTATAACTTAATGGAAAGAAAAGGTTCTGACTTTATTGCCAATAATCATGGTGAAGACAAAATCGATATACTCACCTCAGAAAATACTAAAGTCGTTAAAGGTTCTATGGACGAATACCTAGATATGATAGATTATATTACCGTTAATAATCCTGAAACAGATTCTGTATATAATAATATGGCACAATGGATGGATATGGATAGTTATATCGATTATTGGGTGTACGAAGTTTATTCAGGTGCTCATGATATAGCGGTGAACATCAGGTATTGGAAAGCCCGCAAAGAAGATGCGAAATGGAGATGGATAAGTTATGATCAGGATTCATGGAATACAGTGGATGAAAATTCTTTTAACTATTTTATCGAACATGGTAAGGTCTTTTTGCTTCAGCAACTTATGAAAAATATTACATTCAGAAATAAATATTTTAATCGAATGTGTGATTTTCTGAATACGGGCCTTTCTCCTGATAATGTCACTAATCACGTAAATAGAATTACTGAATATATTGCTGCCGAAGTTGAAAAAGACAGACAAAGATGGCAGGATACTATGTTATATGTTCCCAAAAATGAACGAATCAATTGGATTCTCAATTATGCAAAACTCAGACCTGATGTCATCAGAAGTCATATGTTATCTTATTTTAATCTTAAAGGTAGTGTGCGCTCTGTGAAAATTATTAATCAGAATGGGAATGGTGTAATGAGACTTAATACTATTCTTGTTAAAGAAGCTGCCTGGGAAGGGTATTATCTCAGTAATGTCCCTCTTAATATAGAGGCTATTCCTAATGAAGGGTATGTTTTTGTTAAATGGAAAAATAGAAAATTGGGAAAAAAACCTTCCCTTACAGTTAATCCTGAAGATTTTAATGAGTTTGTTCCTGTTTTTAAAAAACTAAAAAAAAGATTTTTGTAATGTAACTTTTTATGAAAATTGAATTTTCTCGTTTAATCAGAATTATATTTTTTCTCGTCTTTTTATAGAAAATCAGTCTGCTTTGTTATGCCCTCAAATTAAACAATGATTCAGGAAATATCTCGTCAGTAGCTTTCTTTTTTTAATATACCTGACAATGTACTTTCTCGTTTTTATTGTTCACATAATACCATCCGCTATCTTCTTTTTTTACTTTAAAATAGCCGTCTTTGGGTATTATAACTTTGTATTCAAGCGGAATGATAATCTCTCCCTTGTCGCTAATTATTCCTGTCATATTGTTTTCTCCTGTTATCAGAATTGTTCCGAATGATCCGGGTGTCGCACTTTTGTAGGTCGGCTCAATCATAATTTCTTTATTATAATTCATCCAACCCCACTTATTGTCTTTTTTTATGAGTATACCTGATCCTCGATCTGATACTTTTTTTATTTCTTCAAAAGTTGATTCTCCTGAGAATTTATTTTCATTAATGATGAAAATCCGTTCACTTCCATTGTCTTTTATTCTTAGCCAGTCTTTTCCAATTTCAGAAATCTCTTCGTGTTCGACCATTAATATAGTCTTGCCGGCCTTGTTAATTAATCCTTTTTTATAGTTTTTATCAACGATTATTGTCTGTAGTCCCGCACTTTTAATACCAGAATATTCTTGTCCTTCTATCAGTCTGCTTTGAATGTCTGTCAACACCCATTGCCCGCTAATTTGTTGTAAAGCTATATTTCCGGTCTTCAGTAATTTTACCGATTGGAAATTCAAAGGAAAAATTATTTCCCCGCTTTTGTTTATGATTCCCCATTTTTTATCTTTCATGATGCCACAATAAGGAAGGGGGGCTTCTGAGATGCAAACACTATCGCATTGTGTGCCGGCTACTTCTTTTCCCTCTTCGTCAACTAACTGGAAATGTCTGTCTTTCTTTACCCAAAAACCACCGTATTCCCAGAATTTTATGTCTTTGTACTTGTTGGGGATTATTGATTTTCCGGATGCGTCTATTGCGCCGAATTTGTTTTTGTGTTTTGTTATTGCCATTGATGAACCTGCAGAAAGTATTTCGGAATAGTTCATAAGCAATATGCCTTTGCCTTCAGTACTTATTATACCATACTCGCCTGTATGCCCTACTTTGAGCCACCGGTCATTTATCTTGCTGACTTCGGGGTAAATTAATGCGTTTGTTTTTTCCGGTGTGTACAGATAATAGCTGTTTTGGCTTTTTGCCCTCGCAGATATCAGCCAGTAATTTCCAACGGGTGCAACTTCTATTTTTTTATAGGAAGGTGCTAATATTTCCTTTCCAGTCAGGTTCTTTAACCCCATGTAACAATCTGTACCTATATAACTTTTGAATGGGACTTCTATCTGTCCTTCTGACCGAAAGGAGAGTAATGTTGCTAAAATCAAGCTTATTCCTATAAATTGTGCATTCATTTATTTCTGCTTCTTTATGTCTTTCTGTTTTATCTCAGAACCACTGTGTTTAATTGCTTGGCTAACTCCCCGCGTTTTTCTATAAGTCGCTGATGAACGGTCATTAATATTAATATGTCTGAATCGTTTTTATCAGATTGTACTTTTTTCAGGTCTTTGTGGTTTTTTGCAATCATCCGTTCTATTTTTTTTAGTTTAAATCGCAAAATTCCACTTTTTGCATCTGCTACATGGTTTTTTTCAGGCAATTCCTGTGTGTTCAGGAAAACATTCAATCTTTCCCAGCCCGCAGAGAATTCGTGTTGCTCCATTCCGGCAACCAAATCAATTGATAGCTTGGCAATCTCAGGGTTAATGTGATGAGTGAAATAAGACAGGCTCAGCTTTTTGTTTAGCTTAAGGTTTTTTAAATAATCCCCAAATATTTCTGAACAGGTCTTATGGTCAAATTCATCAAGAATATCCAGGTCGAAGAGGTCTAGCAAATCCAGGAGTATGAATTCTGCAACAGTGGAATCGTCATCCAGTAGTTTATCCCCGAAATTGATTAGTATTCTCACTATGTCTAATTCCTGGCATTCATTCGTGATCGTTTTTTGCGCAATATTATCTTGTTGAGAATTGCCAGTCGATCCTTTTTTGTTGTTTCCTCTTTTGTCTGTCCCTTCATTTTTGTTTGCAAAACTGCCGCCTTTTGTGTAGTTCTGTTTGTTGTATTCTTTTTGAGAGGCTTTCTGAAGACGTTTGTTGATTTCTGTATGTAATAATTGTTCACTCATCTCCATTCGTTGAGCGCATTCCTTGATATAAACCGATCGCTTTAATGCATCAGGAATCTTGGAAATAGACCCGACGATGTCCATGATTACTTCTGATTTTTTTATCGGGTCACCTGCGGCATCTTTTAGTAAAAGATTGATTTTAAAAAGGATAAAATCATTTGCCTGCTGTTCTATATATTCCTTGAATTTTGAAGTTCCGGCTTTTTTTAAATAAGAGTCAGGGTCTTCTCCTTCGGGTAATAAAACTACCTTGACATTCATGTCCTGTTCTATTACTATGTCAAGCCCGCGTAATGCTGCCTTGATGCCGGCCTTGTCACCATCATACAAAATGGTCATGTTTGGAGCATAGCGCTTAACCAATTGGACTTGTTCTGCAGTCAATGAAGTACCTGAGGAGGCAACTACATTCTCTATTCCTGCCTGATGCAAGGATATAACATCTGTATAGCCCTCTACCATGTAGCATACGTCTTGCTTTACTATCTCCTTCCTGGCATAATATATCCCGTATAAGGACTTTCGTTTATTGTAAATGTCTGACTCAGGTGTGTTTAGGTATTTGGGAGCCTTTTTGTTAGTTGTCAATATCCTTCCACCGAAACCTATTACTTTTCCGGATACATTGTGAATTGGGAATTGTACCCTGTTTCGGAAAAAGTCGCGCTTGTTTTTTATTAATCCCGCACTTTCTAACACGGCTTCATTGTACCCCTTGTGAAGGGCCTCCTGATACAGGTCGTTATTGCCGCCGTTTGCAAAACCCAATCCGAATTTTTTTATTATTTCTTCTCTGTATCCTCGCTTTTTGAAATAACTCAATCCGACACTCTTCCCATAGTCAGTTTCAAATAATTGATGCTCAAAATGCTCTTTTGCATATTGATTTACTACGTACAGACTGTCGGATAACTGCATTTGAGCTTTCTGCTCATCCGTCATTTCGTCTTCTTCTATTTCTATGTTGTACTTGCCTGCAAGACTACGTAATGCTTCAGGATAACTGAGTTGCTCAAGATCCATTATGAAGTTTATAGCATTCCCGCCCTCTCCGCAGCCAAAGCATTTGTAGATGTTCTTTGCTGGTGAAACGGTAAAGGAAGGAGTCTTTTCATTGTGAAATGGGCATAGTCCAATATAATTGACTCCGCGACGTGTCAATTTAATAAAGTCACCTATGATGTCCTCTACTTTTACTGTCTCAAATATTGTTTGGATTGTCTTTTGTGATATCATCCCTCTTTGTCGGTTTATCTTCAAATATACAACATTTGATTTGAATTGTTTAAAGTTTGCTTTTTTTACTCGTTTTGTTTGAAAAAAGAATAATATCTAGAGTTTGGCACAAAAATTGTCTTTTAATAATAGAAAAAATAAAGGTTTTAATTGGGTGTTCTTATAGTGTGGGTCTCGCTTCTTTTTTAGAAGCGGGACTTTTTTTATGCTTTCTAAAATTGTTTCTTGTTTTGAAACAAAAAAATGTAACTTTTTTAATACTACTGCTGTTTTAAATATAAGTTTAATGTTAATTTGTGTAGGCGCTTAATTTTAGCTTTTTATCCCCTTTTGTGGTTTTTGGTTTTGTTTTTAAAGCTTATTTGTGTTTATTTATCAATTGTTTATAATATGTGGCATAGTTTTTATTCTTAGGTATTATACTTGCTGTTAAAATTATATGCACTGTAATCAAAAAAATTAAAATAGCACCAAAAAAATTACATTAATTTTGATAGTCTGTGGAATTTTTTGTATATTTATATTGTTGATTTTACTGAGAAATTGTGTTTGGAACTTTTCCTGCTTCCCTTTTTCTCTTCTGTAAACATAAACCACTCTGTTATGAAACTTGAACTTGCTGTAATTGTTTCAGATGTAAGTCATGAAAATAATTTTGAAAGTTTTGCGCATACTCTCGGCCTGATAGTCGAAAAAAAAGATGGACAGGTCCCCTTTAGAGACGCAGCATTTAACTGGAAAAAAGGATTCGTTGATGTTATGTTCAGTTCCAAAGGTACTCTCGTTTGTGTCCCCTTCGGCGAATATAACGTCGCCGCTGCATCCCGTGAATCTCAGGTTGCACTGCTTTCTGTTTCAGATAATTCGGGTTCTATTAATATAGAATGTGCTGAAAATGGCTCAATGAAACGTATTTATACTGTCCTCAAAGGGGATGTCAGGCGAAACGTCAAAGAACCTCTTAGCTGGGAAAAAAAATCTTCTTCTTATTCTGATATGCTCTCCGATTGCCTGAAAGAACTTACAGGAAAAAAACTCCTCGATTACAAAAATGACACTGCCACAAGATATGCTATTCGTTGATTTCTTTTTTTTTTAAGTTTTTCCTTAGTCTCCGTTCTCCCCCTTTGAATTATTCTTCTCTTTCTTCATATCTTTTGAAGTCTCCTTTCTTTTTATGTTTGTTCATGCCTTTCTTGTCTTTTGTGATTGACATTCCTGAACTTTTTTTTTAATAATTTATTGTTAATGAATAGAATGTCTGATCGCTGTGTTGTTTGATGTGATTGTTTTTTTTCTTGGGCTTATAACCTTAAAAACCGAATCTAAATTAGGAATTCTATTGGGAATTATCGACATTTGTTATCGTTAATTTCAAATGTTGAGTGTCTGTACTTTCCTTAGTTGATTTTTACTCTTCATTTTATTTCCTAAAGTACCACGAAAATTTTCCAGACTATCCCCCGGAGTTTATCATTATAAATTATAGTGATTCATCTTATTATTTAAGACAAAATAATTTATGTTTTATTTTGCATTATTAATGCATCAAAACTTCAGCTATGGTGAAAATTATACGGATTGAAATCGTTCCGGACAGGAAACTGCTTCTTTTGTTTGCTTTGTATTTTATTTGCTGCCTTAAACTCTCGGCACAGAGTGGGGGAAATGCACAGTTCTGTAATTCTATTCCCAGTTGTATTGATTTTGGACCTGCAAATCAACTTAACGGCCTTGATACTTTAAGTAAAGGAGACTCCTTGAGTATTACACTTTGGGCAAGATGGGGTGATTTCAATGATCCTTGCGTTGGTCTGTGGGCAAATTTGTTTACATCAAGCGATAGTACTAATTCAGGGGATAATGGTGTTTGGTGGATTCAACATAATTCTACTAATTCTGTCTTCGAATTTGCTTTGCATACTAATGCCAGATCATATGTCCATGCTACTACACCTCTTTTGGCTGGCGTTTGGTATCACCTTGCTGCTACTTATGATGGTAGTTTTATTCGCCTCTATGTAAACGGTGTCATGGAAAGTTCATTGGCAAAAACAGGAAATTTAAGGGCCTTCCCGGCAGCTACTAAATTGTCTATGGGGAGTTGGCCTAACCCTGGAAATGACTTCAGGAGGTTTAGTGGTAATATTGATGAAGTGTCGATCTGGAATAAAGCGCTTTCCCCTGCTCAGATTAATAATTTGATGGTTAATCCTGAAAATCTGACGGGCCTTAATTATGATACACTTAATCTTTTGGGATATTGGAATTTTAATAATGGTACTGCCGATGATTTGACTGCTTTTGCCAACCATGGAACTGTTTGCTCTGATATTATTTTACCAATAAAATTATCGTCTTTTGATGTTAGTGCAGTCGATAGGTCTGTTGAAATAAATTGGCAAACTACTAAGGAAGCTAATGATGTGTATTTTACTCTTGAAAAATCTAAAACAGCTGTTGATGATTGGTTTACTCATGAAACAGTACATAGTACCGATAATTCCACAAATGTATTGAATTATAAAATTATCGATAAGGATCCATTTGACGGGGTTTCTTACTACCGCTTAAAACAAATAAATTTTGATGGGATCACAGCCTACTCAGAAATTAAAGCCGTAAATGTTAATTCACAGGTGAAAGGTTTGATTATTTATCCTAATCCAACCAATAGTCATGTAACTATAAGGGCTATTAGTTCAGAAGAAATCGAAAATATAAAAATCTATAATGCCGTGGGACAGGATGTTTCTAAGGGAACAATACAAATGTCAAAAAATGAAAATCAAAAAGTAGTGGAATTGACTCATCAACCCGCAGGAATTTATTTGGTGAAAACTTCTTCAAAAACCTATCACGTTTTCAAAAGATAATAAAAAGAAAGTGTTATATTATTCCCGATGTAATCCGTTGGTTTTATTTAACTGATTGAAATATCTTTCAAATTGGTGGCTATCTGCTTTTTTTTCTGAAATATAATATTCAATTTCTGTCCCTTGGTCATCGCTTTTTGTCGCTGTTCTCCTTTTTAATTGCCGGGCCGTGCCCTTGTTGCCACTCAGAATACGTACGTGTTCCGGTATAAGACTTCTTATGGTGTCTGTAAAATAGGAGAAATGTGTACAACCTAGCACAATGGAATCAAATGTTGCCCAGTTAAGGGAGGCGAAACAGTCTCTTAGGTATTTTTTTACTTTAGGCTCCTGGAATTCAAATCGCTCAGCATACATTACCAGCTTTTGAAGCGATAGCTGTTCCACCTTTGATTCAGCATTTAAATTTTCGATGAGCTCCTTCAACTTGTCTTCCTCAAGCGTTTTTTGAGTGGCACAAATTAAGGTTTTCCTGTCTTCTGAGGTTTTTAAAGCAGGTTTAACGGCAGGTTCCATCCCAATAATCGGCAAACTGTAAGTAGCCCTCAGTTCTTTTACGGCAACGGAGGTAGCTGTGTTACAAGCCAAAACCAAAGCCTTGATGTCTTGTTTGATAAGGAATTCTACGGCATCAAATACTAAATGACGAATCTCCTGACTTGTCTTGGTTCCATACGGGGCATTATCGGAGTCAGCAAAATATATATATTGTTCAGATGGCAATATTTTTAATGCCTCATGCAAAACTGTCAACCCGCCGATACCCGAATCAAAAAAAGCAATTTTCATACTGCAAAGCTACTGTTTCAAAATCAACTTACCGGTATATTCTCCTGTTTTTGTCTCTGCTGAATAAAAATAAAGTCCCCTTTGTAGATTTTTAGTGTTCAGCTGTATTCTTTTTGTATTAAAAGTTTCTTCAATAACTTTCTGACCTGTCATGTTGTATATGCATAGATGTAAAAAATTATTGCATGATTCAAAATAGACAAAATCAGTTGCAGGATTAGGGAATATCTTAAGGGGGTTATGGGTTTTTATGACCTCTGAATCCGTAAGGGAGGAAACGGTAAAAGAATAGTTCTTTGTGTCGTCGGGAACAATGCCGGGACTGCAGGGCGACAGACCGGCGCCGGAACTCAATGCCATGTTGAAATTATAGTTCCCCGCTGCCTGTGGTCCTATACTGAAAGTGTCTGTATAATTACAAATTACGGTCAACATGCCAATACAATGTAAAGCAGATGCATTGACGCTTGTTCCGTTTACTGTAATTCCCTTCGTGTCGGGTTGACAGCCACCGGAATTGAAAGTAACTTCTACATAAAATGTAATCGAATCCGATGTAGTAGGGTTGACAGGCGTATGGCTGAATCCGTTAATTGTCCCGGCACCCTGTGCCTTAAGGTTGAAATGTGTTGCCATTATAACCATTGTGTAAATTGTGATTTTTCTTAACATCTTTGATAGTTAATAATATATATGAAATTCGATGGGCATAAAGGTAGGCTATTGTTGCATAATGTGCAATTTCTGTACTTTGTTAATTTATCATCTTTTAATTAATGCATCTTGTTTTTTTTATACTCTAGGGGGGTGGTGAAAAATTATTCAAAATTGATCAGTTTGGAGAAAATTGTTTTCATCTAAACAATTGTTCAGTATTTGTTTTCGTTTGGGGTAACACTTTGTACTCTTTGTTGCATTAAAAACAAAACAAAAAAATTAAATCAATAAAAAATAACATTATAGAATTAACAATTACTGTTTCTGTTCTATTACTTAAAAAGACCAAAAGGTCAAAAATAAAAAAAATGAAAAATCTTAAAAAAATAACCAGATTGTTTGTCGCTTTCTCCTTCTTTTGTCTTTTAATGACTTCCTGTTCCTCTGTAAGTCACGTGGGGTGTCCGGGTAAAGACCGGCCTTCTTTCAAAGGTAGGTATAGCATGAAAGTGAAAAATCCTGCAAAGTTTAATTTTGTATTAAGCGATAAAAAAATTTTAAATCCTCATCATAAGGTATCATAAAGTTTGTTTTTTTCTGATTCGTTCCCCAATAATTTAATTCAACATTTGTATGGAAATTCATGCAAATGTTTTTTTTTGCTCAGAATTGATCTGAAGATCAGGTTTCATTAAGATTGAAATGATTTATAATTAAATAGATTTATATATGAAATAATAATCCTTTTTTTGTACATTGTGAAGCATTATATGCATAATATCTCTTTTTCGCCAAAATGATATTGCGCTTCTCCCCTAATGTAACGCTTTCTTGATTGTCATATCAAGAGCTTCTTCAGTACAAAAAAAATGATTTATGAGAATAACTCTACTAATGGTTTCCCTTTTCATTCTTGTTTTTAATATGAACGCTCAGAAAGGGGTGATAAAAACTAAGCTAAGTGACAAAAAGCTGATTCAGAAAAGCAAAACATTGCCTAAACCTTTTCAGATTATTTCTGTTCCTGCGCAACAATATCCATTTGATAAATCAAATAGGAATAATGCCAACTCTTCAACTCCGGCATCCTGGCCTTTTACTAATTTACCCCATCAGCATACATCAGGACATCAGAACTGTAATCATAATGCAGGGTTCTGTGACCCGAGAAACCTGCCGCTGAGCTCTAACGGGAAATTACTTTCTGTCGATGGCTATGAAGTGGATTTCAGAACGTCTACTACCCCGGGGGTCAGCAATATTTGCTCTACTCCCCGTGGATATGTGAATAATACCGGAGCGAAAAGTGCAGGTTGTTCTTTTACTGTTGCTTGTGACGATCCTGCAAATCGAGATGCTGCACCAACTACTATTAAATATTTTCAGTTGGTATGGCATGTTATGCAGTCAACTACCGGTGGGGCTTCCTCTAATATTAATCAGACAAGAATTGATGATCTGATGGCTGAGCTGAATGCAGATTTTGCTCCTCATAATATGATTTTTTGTGCCGACCCGGCAACTTTTTATGTGGATGATGTAAATTATACGCATGATTCCAATACGGAAGAAGTATCTCTCAAAACAACTTATAATGTCTCACCCACTCAATTGATTAATATATACGTTGTAGGGTCGATGACCGCAGGAGGATATGCAAGGTTTCCTTATGACCCTATGGGAGGGACAAGCCCGACGGGTGGAAT
>CAJQOX010000232.1 GCA_905480075.1 uncultured Aureispira sp.
CAAAAGTACAAAATTCAAAAAAATCTGTCTCAGTAGCAAATACAAATAATTACATTCAAAGAGTATCTTTCTTTTCCTCAGACAAAACAGGTTCAATCAGATCCGTAGTATTCAGAATTGAATCTGACTTTTCTATCAGCAGATTTTCTTTGATAGCAGAAGACGAATCGGTAACTGACGTATTCACTTCCGATTCAATAATAACTTCTTCTGATTTTTTATTTTCTACGTTCTTAATTTCTGTATTATTCTCTTCCGAAGTTTTCTTTTCGGATTTTTTCTTTACAATATTTTTCCCGGAGGTTCTTTTCCTTACAACATTCTTTTTTACATTGGACTTACCCTCTTTCAATTTCGGTGGAAAGACATACAATTTAGGTGTTTTACCATCATAGGAAATAAACAAATCCACCCTTCGGTTAATTTGTTGACCGTATTTAGTAGTTTCTTCACCTAAAGGATGAGTAGCCCCTGCAGATTTTATGACAATTCTGTCGCTGTTGATTCCATGTTTTATTAAAAACTCCTGAGTATAGAGGGCTCTGTCGGAGGCAATTTCAAAACCTTTATCAGCCGATTTCATTGCATTAGAGTGACCTACACAGTAAACTTTTGCCCTTTCATTAATACAAAGATACAAAATTAAATCATTGAGATATTCTTTTGTTTTGACATCAACAATAATTTCATGTCCTTGTTTTTTAAAATCTTTGAATCTGAATACCTGAATTTCCTTAAAATTTTTCTCTATGCGTCTTTTTTCATTTTTCAGAAACTGAGCATATTTTCTGCTGAGGGGTTCGAATTTAAAGCCAACGGAATTAGGTAAAAACTTCCCGTAGAGGCTTGATTGAACAACGGCAATTCTTTCTTCCTGTATGCCTTTTGTTTCAATTTGAGTTCCTTTGGCACCAAATCCCATCAATATTTTTCTAATGATATTTGCCCTGCCCTTTCCGAGGTTAACTAGAGCCGTTTCATTTTTTTCATCGGGATGATTATATCCTGTAAGCACGAGTTTTCTTGTCGGTTGGTTTTGCAGATAAGCAGCCAATTTACTTAATTCCTTATTCAAATCATCATCGGGTTGCATAAGGAAATTATTGGTAGAATATTTAAAGATAAGGTTATTATTGGTTTGCAATTGAAATTTGGTTTTTTCATCCAATACATTAAAGGGAGCGATACAGGAGAAAGAAAATTCAACGGCAGAAAGAATCATATTTGAATTTTTATCGATAATGAGATCGTCTTTCTGACCGGCCTGAACATTCAGTTGATAGGCAGGAGTACCTACTGTGACAAACAATTTCCTTATAGAATCGGCCCTGTTTCTTGCCAAGACCAATCCATCTTTTTCATTCTTAGCATACAATCCTGTAATAGTTATTTTTTTGAGGGGATTCGATTTGATATATTCTATAGTTTTCATCAAACTTTCGCTTACCTTTTCATAGAGAATGGGTCTTGCATCATTTGTTGCAAAAACGATTGTCTGATCCGATTCCACACTAAAATCTTCCCCATCTTCAATAAGCATAATTCCTGAGGAAGTTAAGACCGGTAAGGGAGCAGGTACAGCATTTGTATTTCCACAACAGGTCTCAGAGACATAATAACTACCTGAGGCAAGCCAAGTCAGCAGTGCAAGGGCGGAAATAAAGGCATATGTACGATTTCTTCTTTGCATTAAAATTTATTTATAGAAGACCTGATTACTTCACAAAGTTCTGAGAAAAAATAATTTTGTCTTTAGTATCATTCTGATCTTTCATAAAAAGGAGTTTAAAATGTTCTCCTTTCGACCATTTGTTCAACATATTTTTATAAAAAAAGCTCCCCGGGTTTTCCGACTGTCCCCCCGGATAAATCCCGTATGCATTCACTTCTTCTCCTAGTTCCACCACCATTTTCCATGAAGGGCCAGGTCTTTGAGCCAAGGCATTCAAAGCAGAATGATGGCCATCGGAATGTATAGTATCAACACTAAACGCAGGAACTCTTGACAGGTGCTGAACTACCGTTGCCCTGGTATCTTTCCAGGCCAGAATATCAACATCACTGTTCACTACCCGGCACATGTTCCTGAAAGATTCGGTAATCACATCCACCACACCTTCCTTTTTGTTGGCAGTAGCTACTATATCTAATACGATATTTCCAGTATCCCGTTTCAATAAATGCAATAAATTATACTGTTCAGGCAATATGATTCTGTTATCATCAGAAAGGTTTTCGGATTTTGCATACGAAACAAGTTCATCATAGACCAATACCTCCAGCGAATCGAACCACATTTCAAAGATAGTTGGTTTTTTTTGATTTGCTGTAAATTTACAGTCCCAATCCTTGAGCATATGCCATATTTCCAGTTCATTTTTATTCAGTTCTGAGCGCAGGAGATTTTTTTTCAGGAGAGCCATAAAGTCTTCTGCCTTCATTGAATAGGAATCATACTGCAGTGCCATCATATCATCTACCGTAATGTTATCCATTTCAGCAAGTCGGCGGTTGAGATAGCGACCTCTGTATTCTTCAAAATATCCATAATATTCATAGGGATAGGTAGCCGGATTAACAGAATGTTGATTGGCAGAGGCTACAAAGTTTTTTTCCGGATTATATTCATGTGGGATATGCTGTTGCGGGATAAAACCCTGCCACATTTCATCGGAAGAAGTACCATTCTGCACAAACTTTCCCTGCGTTTTTTTACGCAAGGGCAATTTCCCCTGTGTCCATAAGGCGATATCACCATCTTTGGCGGCAAAAACAATATTCTGTGCCGGGCAGGAGAAATGGCGGATTGCATCTTTATAATCATCATAGTTTTTCCCTTTCATCAATTTCAGAAAAGTCAGCGGTTCCTCCGAGGGGTCGTGCAGTGTCCACCTCATAGCGAAATCCTGACCATTTGCAGAATGGGCAATGGGTCCTATATGCGTCATAATGAGGGTATCAAAAACGGTAGCGGCATCTCTGACCTTAATTTCCTGTATCAGGAGTTCTGATTTTTTCCAGGTAGAATCGAACCAGTAAAAAGTTTTATCTTCATCCTTCCATTTAATTGCATACCAATCTCTGACATCATGACTGACATTCGTTACCCCCCAGGCGATATTTTCATTAAAACCTGAAATCACTCCGGGGGCACCCGGCAAAGAAGCGCCATAGGAATTGAACTGAGGAGTAGAAAGCTGCACCTCGAACCACAATGAAGGCAAATTCAGTTTCAGGTGCGGGTCATTGCAAAGAATAGGATTTCCGGAAGCGGTTTTGTTTCCCGACACTGCCCAGTTATTAGAACCAATACCCTTTGGAGAGAAGTTCTGTGTCAGACTATCCATAGCCAGATTTCCCGAATAGATACTTATCGGGTTATCGTTATTAACAATTGTAGGAAGATAAACATCCATTGAATCGAGAATAACAGGAGATTGTTCTTCAAAGTACCCTTTGTAAAGCGAATTAAATTTTTCCACTCCCAGATGCTTCAGAACGGCTGTCAATTCAAAATCATGGTTTCTTGCAGTAAGAATACGCCCCATGGATTTCATCAGCAGGGCCGTTTTCTCAGTCGTCCATGCTTCCGGTCTGTAGTCCTGCAATTTATACAAAAGAGGCAAATCAGCATAGGATAAGGAGTTGATATAAGCATTTATGCCCGCAGTATATGCATCGAGGACTTTAAATTCCTTCGGACTGTCAGCCCATCTTTTGATAGCATTTTTTGCTCCGAGGGGAATACCGATTCTACGGGTTTCAATATCCTTTTGAGTCAGAACAGCCCTTACCTTATCTGTCGTGCCTAAAATCTCTGACAACCTTCCTGCCGCAGCATGTGTCTGCAACTCCATCTGCCACAACCGCATTGAAGCAGTAACATAACCCTGTGCAAAAACCACATCGGTAATATTCTCACCAAAGATATGGGGCACCAACCGGTCGTCGTATTGCACTTGTACCGGAGAAGCGAGAAAATCATTACTGATATGCCTAGCATAAGATGGAATTGGCCCTTCAGCATTTTGCCAGAAACCATGTGACGGACTAAGTAATTTGCCCATAGGAGGAATAAACTTCTCTGTCGATTCGATTGTAGATTCAGTCCCATCAACATTGATTATTGTTTGTTGAGGGTCCCCAATTACAAGAGACTTATTCAAAGTCAAGATAAATACGAGGGTAACGACAAGGGAAATTAAAAGCTTAAAAAAGATAATCATTATTAATTGCTGATTTTTGAGCGAAGGAACAAACATATCATGTTTCCAAAACAGCCTGCAAGATAAGAAAAAAATGGCTAATCATGAAAGAAAACTATAGCCTGAAGCATATGAAGATACAAAAAACACCTATTAATATATTAAATCATATAACAATCCTTAATAAAAAACAAATAAGTCTAAAAAATACAGTTTATGATTGATTCACAACCTATTGATTCAACCCTTCGGTATCCAAATCAATTTCCACAAAAAAAGTGCAAATGAAAACCCTGCTGAACATTGAAAAAAAACAATCAGACGGGGAAAAGAAGCATTGTTATGCAGCATCAGATAAAAATATACCGATGCAAAAAAGAACAACAACCACATAGTCTGCTGACCTACTGCACGGATGCCCCTCAATTCCTGTTTAAGAAATTTTGTTTCTACTTCCAGCTTGCCCTTGTTGACTTTTCTCAAAACTTTCTGCAATTCTGCCGGAATAGTAAGCGCAAGGCCAAGTTGTTTTTTAAGGGTACTGACAAACAAATTGGTGAAGCCTGTATTTTCAGTCGATAACTGATTTCTTATAAAAGGTTTTATAGCCTCAATAGGATTCCATTCGGGGCTTAACATAAAAGTAACGCCCCCCACAAGGACTACTGCCCTGTTGAGAAGGACCCAATCTTTGGGTATTTGCATAATCTGAGTCATTTCTCTGATATTGATTAACTTCAAAGCCATTCTCAATTGTTCGGGGCTAATATTCTGAATATTCAGATTTTCCAGTTGCAGTTCATTATAAACAAAATCCTGAACCGAATCAATGAGTTTTTCAGCAATTTTGGCCGCATCATCCCCCTGCGCGAGGAAGCCTAATTTCCTCAGCACCCTGACCATTTCTTCACTATCCTGTTTAATCAGACATTCTATCAGTTTTGGAATTCCCTCCTTCATATCCGGGCTGAGTTGTGCGACAGCACCAAAATCGAGAAAAACCAGTTGCCCCTGCTGATTGATGAGTAAATTCCCCGGATGCGGGTCGGCGTGATAGAAGCCGTCAGAAAATATCATTTTGCAATAGAGGGAAACCAGCAATTCGCTAAATTCATCTAAAGTAAAGCCCCAATTCTTTATTTGTTGCATGTCACTAATTTTGACACCTTCACAATACTCCATAGTGAGCACTTTCTCCGAACAGAAATCGGAATACACCTCCGGTATATAGACCCTTTTTTCATCCTTCAGGTTCTTTTTTATCAGCTGCATAGATTGTGCTTCAAGGAGATAATTCAGCTCTTCCTCTATCATTTGTTCTACCTGCTGATAAAGGTGTTCAATGCCCTTAACTTTCAGAAAACGGGCTACCAAAGAAATAATTTTGCTGATGATAGACAAATCCACGTGAACCAATTCATCGATCTGCGGGTGTTGAATTTTAACAACCACCTCCTGTTCCCCGATTGTAGCCCGGTGAACCTGCCCGATAGAAGCAGATGCGAGGGGTTGATGATCGATATAGCTGAAAATATCTTCCGGATTTTTTCCCAGTTCTTTTTTGATGGTATCTGCCATCAGGTCAAAGGAATGAGCGGGCACCTCATTCTGCAAGGCTTCAAGGGGTTTTCTGAACTCTTCAGGCAAGACATTTGAGAGAGTCGAAATCAGTTGCCCGAACTTGATAAAAAGCCCCTGAAGATGGAGCATTACATCCCTGATTCTTTCCGCAGAACGGATATTCACCGACTTGATATTATCATCCCAATAATTCCGGCCTCTTATTTTTGATACTAAAAACAACTTCAGGTAGCTTAGACTTACTCTAAAAAAAACTAAATTGGCTTTTCTG
>CAJQOX010000233.1 GCA_905480075.1 uncultured Aureispira sp.
CCAATGAAAAAAAGAGAGATGCCGAAATTACCTTCAAATCCCTCAATCCCAAGGCGAAAATTTCTATGGCACTCGAATCCGGGGAACTGGTATTCAACAAAAGAGTGATGAAAAGTACTGCAGAACTCAGCACTAAAAAATTGCTGGATAAATACGATGAAGAACCGGTTGCCGGGGTGGATTTTCAAAAACAACTTGCTGCTAAACTGGCAGAAGACCTGATTGCTGACGACCCGGAAATAGATATAGAGATGTGCGGCAAATACCTCAGCGACGTGGTGAGGATTTATATCAATGAGGACGAAAAACCGGTCTTTAAAGTTAAAAAAGTAGAGAAAATTTACTCTCCCAAAGCCGAATTGAAGGAAGAAAGGGAACCCAAATACAATGAAGCCAATATCTCAGGTGAAAATAAGGTGCAGTGGACAGGTAAGCTGATGCCTAAATCTAAAATTTATAACAAAATGGTCTTTGGCAAAAAATATCAGATCAAACATATCAATGGCCTGACCTACGATTTTCTCTACGATATCGCAAAAGAATTGTCTGAAAAAAATGCCATGATGATGGTAGGTGGTGGCAGTTCCGGAAAAGAACCGCTCGTGATGAGTGACGGTGGAAAACCCTACCGTGCTTTTCTGGAAGGAAGGATTCAGGGAGAAAAATATTGCCTGATAATGCACATGACCGATCAGGAACTCAAGGGTTTACCGACAGATTAGTACTGCTGGACTAAAATAAAAAAAAACATTAAAATGAATATCGCAGAAAGAGCAGCAAAATATAAACGTCAGATTGCTTCGAGATATATATCGGTAGCTGCCGATGATATCACTTCAAATATTATTGTAACAGATTCCTATGGACTCTCTGTAAAGCATGACGGACATTTCTATGTCCTGCATTATGACGGCAGCAAATGTCAGTTGATCAATTACTCAGGCAAAACGGTAGAAGATTTACCACTGCTGAAAGAGGCAGAAGAAATGCTCAAAGGTAAATGTAAAAATGCCTTGTTTGCCGGAGAACTCTATCTGCACAAAGAGGGAACAAGAACGAGGGCCTTCGATATGACGGCCAACCTGCAAAGCAACCCGGCAGATATAAGATTTGCAGCCTTTGATGTGCTGAGTATTGATGATGAGGATACTTTCCTCCCTTTGATGGAAAGAGATGCAAAATTAAATGAACTGCTACCTGTTGGGAAAAATGCCCATGCTGTTCAGAATCGTTTTGTGGAAAGCCGGACGGATATTGTAGCTTTTTATAAAGAAATGGTTGAAGAAGGGGGCAATGAAGGTATTGTGGTGCGTTCTCTCAATGGCCCAACCTATAAAATTAAACCCAAAATTACTGTAGATGCTGTGGTCCTTGGGTATTCAGAAGGAGAGGCAGACCGCGCAGGTATGTTACGGGCACTTTTAGTAGGACTTTGTATAGGGCCGGATGAGTACCTGATTCTTACAAGAGTTGGTGGCGGATACTCTGAAGAACAGAGAACAGCTGTTTTGAAAGAACTACAGGAAAAGAAGGTAGATACGGATTATATTGAAGTATCTTCCTCCAAAGTAGCCTTTACTATGGTGGAACCCTGCAAAATAGTAGAGTTCAGTTGTTTGGATGTCTTTAATGAAAATTCAAAAGGCCGCATCAACAAAATGAGCCTGAAATATAATAATGGCGCGTATTCAGCACAGGGAAAACGGGCAATGATCAGTGCGGTCTCTCCGGTTTTTGTGCGTTTCAGAGATGATAAACAGGTCAATACTGATGACGTCGGGATCACTCAGGTCACCAGGATGATCAGTCTCGATGACAACAAGGCAGAGGCCAAAGATCTTCCTCCCAGCGAAATTCTTCGCCGCGAAGTCTTTGTTAAAGAAAGTAAAGGGATGAAGATGGTGAGAAAGTTCCTGTTGTGGAAAACCAATAAGGAATCCTCCGGAGATTTTCCGGCCTATGTTTTTCATTATACCGATTTTAGCCCTAATCGTGGTGATATGCTCAAAAAAGATATAAAAGTTTCAGATTCCAAAGCTCAGATTGAAGAGATTTACGATGAAGGATTGGCTAAAAATGTGAAGAAAGGTTGGAACCCTGTATGATTTGTGTATATCCTCTTTCATCCAATCATCTTTTCGCGTCAGCGATGTACAGCAGTGTGGCCTCGGGCCACAGACCGCAGCAGATTTTTCAGCTGCTGCGGGCCGAACGAACAGTGAGCTGCGAAACGTAGCGCCCGGACGCCCTGAACTTTATTTAAATTCCTTTGTTTTTCTTATTGTTAATAATAAATTTATTCCGCTTAACGAGGATATGTCACTTTTAAAATTTTATGTAAGAAATGTTTTTTCGAAACCTAACCATCTATCTTCTATCAAATTACTCCCTGAATCAGAATAATTATATTATTTTATTGGCTTAAAACAGATATAAATAATTCATTCAGAATAAAAAAACCGCCAAAGCACTTCCAAATATAAATAGTTTCTTATTTTTGGTGTCGGTCTGACCAATTTTAAAGATTAGTCAGGATTAAATTCATTTTTACAGTTTTAAAATATAAACATCCGAAATAAATGTTTGATAAGTTAACAGAAAAAGCCCGCCAATCAATACTAAAAGCACAAGAGTATGTACGTTCTAAAGAACAACAGGATGTTCAGGTCGCACACTTGTTGGTAGGTATGATGGAAATTGAAG
>CAJQOX010000234.1 GCA_905480075.1 uncultured Aureispira sp.
TAAAATATGGCTGTCTGCAGATTAAAAAGGAACTTCATCATTCCCGTTGCTGCTATTCTTCTCGGCATTCATCTTCGATGAGAAGGTCTCCCCACCGAGCTGACTGTTTGCCTGATCGAAAAATGATACATCGTCCATGCCCGTAAAGGCATCGTCATCAAGATTCGAGAACTTGGCAAATTGCCCGTCCCATTTCAATTTCACAGAATCCAAAGCACCGTTCCTGTGTTTGGCAACAATGATCTCGCCGATGCCTTTCAGTGAATTTCCGTCATCATCTTCGAGGATCTCGTAGTATTCAGGGCGATAGATAAAGGAAACAATATCCGCATCCTGCTCGATCGCTCCGGATTCCCGCAAATCAGACAACTGAGGTCGTTTTGAACCCCCACGGGTCTCTACGGCACGACTTAGCTGCGAAAGGGCAATTACCGGGACACTTAACTCCTTGGCCAATCCCTTAAGACCACGGGATATCATTGATATCTCCTGTTCGCGATTGCCTTTGTTGTCTGCACCACCGGTCATCAATTGAAGGTAATCCACTACCACCATTTGTATGTCATGCTGCATTTTCAGACGACGGCATTTGGCCCGCAGCTCAAAAATACTGATGCCCGGAGTATCGTCAATATATAAGGGAACCTCACTCAATTTGTCTACCGAGGCATGCAATTGCTGCCATTCGTACTCCTCAAGCTGCCCTTTCCTCAGGCGCTCGGAAGGAATTTCTGTCTCCATCGAAATAAGACGATTGACCAGCTGAAGGGCAGACATCTCCAGAGAGAAAAAAGCAACGCCCTTGCCGAATTCTATAGATGCATTCCTTGCCACGGCCATTGTAAAGGCGGTCTTACCCATACCCGGTCTTGCTGCTATGATTATGAGGTCAGAAGGCTGCCATCCGGAAGTCAGTTTATCCAGGTTAACAAAACCTGTCGGCACTCCGGTCAGTCCCCCTTCTTTTCCACTGACTTCTTCCAGCTGTTTTACCGCCATGTTCATCAAAGTGCTCATGCCCAGAGAACCACGGCTCATATTCTTATCGGTGATATCAAAGAGGTTTTGTTCGGCCTTGTCGAGCAGGTCAAAAACATCGGTGGTATCTTCAAAGGCCGCCCGGATAGTTTCTGTGGAAGTACGTATCAACTCCCTTTGAATGAATTTCTGAGAAATGATACGGGCATGAAATTCTATGTTCGCCGAAGAAGCCACCCGGTTGGTCAGTTCCACCAGCTGATAAGGTCCGCCTATCAGTTCCAGTTTACCCATTGTTTTGAGCTCCTCGGTGACGGTCAGTAAATCTATAGGGTGGCTCTTTTCAAATAAACTGCAGATCGCCTTATAAACATGCTTGTGGGCATCCTTGTAAAAGGAATCCGGACGAAGTATGTCTATAATCAGTGCAACAGCGTCTTTGTCGAGCATCAAAGCGCCAAGAATTGCCTCCTCCAGGTTGGTAGCCTGCGGTGGAACTTTGCCGGAGTACATGTCGGATCCTCCGTCTTTATTTTTGGTAAATTTTTTTGTGTAGTTCTTTTTTTCTTCCATTATTATTTGGGGTATTTGCTCTTTTTGTGCTACGTTTTGTCTAAAACAAAAGTAAGATTAAATTTGACGGCTTCAAAGAATGAAGGCTTTTGTTTTTTTAAATAAAAAATATATATATATATTATTTAATTTTGTAGATTTTTGATGATTAAAAGATTAAACCTTTCACTTCCGGCAGAGGATCTAAGGGGGAATCTGATCTTTAGTAGGTCCATTCCCACAAATCGCGGGTTTTGTTATTGTGGAGCTGAATAATTTCATCTTTTTCAATTGCATACCAAGCTTTTTTTGAAAAATGGCTGTTTTCGTTGGCATCAATAAAAATATTTTTGAATTTATTGCCATCATATCGCCAGACTTCGGTATGCAGAGTTTCTTTTTCTCCTTTTCCTTTTTTCTCTTCCCATTTCATAGAATGAATAATAATAACAAAGGCTTTATCATTATTGTAAAACCACAAATCCACCGTTTCTATGTAGTCTGAACTTGACTTTTCGGTCTCTTGATTATTTGACCACTTCAGGGTGGTGGGGCTAAAGGTTTTTATGATCACGTTATTATCCTGTATACCTTCAATAAAAATTCCCCTTTCATCATAACCGGCTTTGCCACCGGAAAACTCTTTGGTTTTCATCAGGTGTTCATTCAGCTTGACAGCAAAGAGGTGCAGGCTGTTTTCTTCAATTGATTGTATATTGTTATGCAGATTAAAATTGGCTTCTTTGGTCTTTGTTTTATTAGACCATTTTCCTTTCATTGAATGTACCTGCCCTTTGAAAATTCCTCTGAAGGTGGATTCCTTTTCTCCTCCTTTTTTTGAGTAAAGCGTTAGTATTCCGGTATCAAAACAAAGTTCCCCTGTCAGTTTGAAATTCGATGTAGCCTTTTCCTTAAAATTATAATCGCCTCTTACATCTACACAATGTGTTTCTTCGCTGACTTCAGCAGGGTCGTAGCTAAGGTACATTTCCAGGTGTTCCTTTTCTCCCAAAAGCCCCTCAAGATCAAAAGTAAAAGGTCTGAGTACATTATATTTATGAGGTTTTGCTTTTACATTGCCGAATTTTGGATTTCGTAAGGCCTCTTTTTTTTGCAGCAGGGCTTCCTGCCGCGCTTCTTCAGAATCAATATCGGAAGTACAGGAGGCTGTCATCATCAGGATCAGTATAAGGAACAGGGGCTTTTGCATTTGATAAATTTAAGGCTATTTGAAGGCAAATGCTACTTTTGAGGGATTAATAATTTCTTTTTTTCATCCAACTCCCAGGTTTTGTTCTTTGAAGCCTCTTTAATAATCGTTTTTTTTACCCTTCTGTGATTGACAATACCTTCAGTACTACTTGCCAGAAAGCCGCTCTCATTATCAGAAAGAATATTGCTATAAGAATTACCTGTCTTTTTCCAGATAAACATGTTTTTTTCGTCCTTCACCGGGCTTTCCCCCTCCTCATTGATGCGGTAGCTTGAATAGGAACTTTCTTCTGAGATCAGAAAGTCATTGCTGTCTTCAAATTGCAGGAGATGAACTTTCAGGGTAAATTCCCAGCCTTTGTCTGCCACTTCCTTTAAGGCTTTTACTTCATAGGAATTGTCGGCAAGTATTCCTTCAGGGAGCCAATAGTCTTTGTGATGAAGGAATAAGCCTTTATGATCAATTCCCAAGGTGTCAAAAGGCAGAAATCCTTTTCCGGCACTTCTTTTAATTATCTCATTGACTTTTATTCTGAAAGCCTGCTTAACAGGAGGGGAGAGGCTTGTCTTTTTTCTTGTGAGGAAAAAGTCCAGGTTCTTTTCTTTCATCACCTTGTTCCAGTTTCCTTTCAGGGTATCAAAGCTTCCTGATATTTTTCCTGAAAACACCTCATTCCTGTCACCGTTTTTCTTGTAAACCAGTTCAATTGTCTGTTCGGGAACATCAATTAATCCTTCGAGTTCAAATCCTGAGGAGGATTTGTTGTAGGCATAAAATCCGGTGACGGGCAATTCTTTGTCTTTACCCTTCCGAAACTTTCCGTAATCGTAAGAGATACGCATTGTTATTGCATATTTTCCGTCAATCGTTCCTTGCATTTCGAAGGAGGAGGTCCTTATCAATTCACTTTCATCAGGGGCGGGGGCAACCTCTTCTTCCGACAATGTCACTACCTCTGTGCTATCAGGCCCTGTGCTGACAGCAGGGTCGTTATTGTCATTATTATTTGATGAATTACAGCTGAAGATGCTGATCAGAAGGAAAAACAGTAAGGTTAGTTTGTTCATATTATTATTGGTAATATTTTTGTTGCTATAGAAATTATAATTTTGCCTTTCTACCGGGATTATCCTTAAGAAAACTGCTCCAGTCTTTATGTTTTTTCTTGCCTGTGCCCAGTCCCTGAATCTGAATATGATGACAGAAGGCGACGCCGAGTGCATCGGTAGCATCCTCCGACTTTGTATCAATTTTGCCTTCCATTATATGCGGTAGCATACGGGCTACCTGTTCTTTGGAAGCATTTCCGTTTCCGGTGACGGCTCTTTTTACTGTTTTTGGGGAATACTCTTCTACCTCCAGACCGGTTTCAGAAACTGCTACCATTGCCACGCCCTGTGCCCGACCGAGTTTTAGCATTGATTGTACGTTTTTACCAAAGAAAGGGGCTTCGATAGCCGCATCGGTGGGTTCGTATATTTTGATCAGTTTTTGCAACTCTTTAAATATATGTGCCAGTTTCTGACTGTGGTTGTCATATTTACGCATATCGAGGGCACCCATACTGATAATTTTGGGTTTCTTTTTGCCGATTACCTGAATAAAGGCATAGCCCAAGAGGTTGCTGCCGGGGTCTATTCCCAGAATAATTTTTTGTTTTTCAGTCATTATTAAAAATAAGGGGGCTTGAGTATAATTTTTAAGGCTCTAA
>CAJQOX010000235.1 GCA_905480075.1 uncultured Aureispira sp.
TTTTTTATTTTTCTTTTCTTGTTATCTCCTTTACCCATGATAAATAAATTATTATAATTTAGACATTAAAAATTCAAAAGTGATTATTGAGATTTGAATCCCAATTAGTTTAAAACCAATTAACTGCCCTTTTATTCAGAAAGCGGTTAATACTATGTTTTGTGCAAAACCAAGACAGAAACAGTCCGGTAAAAAGCATTAAAAAAGACAGAAAAGCAAAACTGACATCTATGTTGAACTTCAAAAAAGTCCAGGTTTCGCTTTCCAAAAAGTAATGGGTCATCCAAAGAAAAAATATAGCAAAAACGGAACTGATAAATCCTTTAAAAAGGTGATGCTTTAAGTAGGGTTTTGAAATATATTCTAATGTAGCCCCCGATAGATGTAAAGTAAGTAAAAAGTCTTTATTGCACAATAAAAGCAATTTAATGGAATTTGTAATAAAAGTACTGGCCACAAATATAAAAAATATCATCAATACGAGCAGAAAAACACTAAGCCGATGTACTCCCGAGGAAAGAAAATGTACAGGACTTTCAGAGAAAAAGACATGTTCAACAAATTCTTCAGACTGTATTTCTTTTATAATTGACTTGTATTCAGTAAAGTACTTGCTGGAGATGTTGAATTTAATCATGTCAGGGAGTAAGCTTTGACCAAAAAGGGAAATGTCTTCCTGAGACAAAAAATTATTTTCCTTAAGCAATTCAGTGGCTTCGTCTCTTGAAATAAAAGAAACAGAAAGCGGCTTAGTAGAAGGTAAAGCTTCTAATTTTTTCTGAAAAGAAAAAACAGTAGCTTCATTCGCATCATCTTTCAGCTCAATATAGAAAAATATGTTTTCTTTGGAGTAGTTAACGAACCGATTAATATTTATTGAAATGAGGCCCAGAAATCCAAAAAGATATAGGATTATTGTTAAACTGAGAACAGTTGAAAAATAATTGCCAAAAAAGGAATTTGTAATAATTTTGAGACCTGAAGCACCTGACATAAAAAATAAATCTGCTTTTTTGAATATATGATATTAATAATACCTATTTTCGCCAACTATTTATCTAATTATAAGATAAAAATATCCAATAAATAAAAATAGCTTATACCATTGCATTAAAAAATTTTAGCAAAAGTAAGCAGAAAACATAAGAATTCAAGTAGTATTCTCTAACAAAATGAAACTAAAGTATTCAAAAGGAAACAATACTATTTTTTTTTCAGCAATTTGGATAATTAATCCTGGTAATTTTTAATTTTTGAAACGAATAACAATATGTTTTTAAGATTTCCGAAGACAATCATTATTCTTTTTTTTGCATTAAGCATATTAGGCTGTTTTCTTGCTGCAAACAGGGTGCAATTTGTTTTTGATTTTGAGCAGTTTTTTCCTGAAGGAGATGATGACCTTAATTTTTTCATGGAATTCAAAGAACGTTTTGAACCTGATGACAATTTTCTATTGGTTGGAGTACACCGGGAAGAAGGGGTCTTTGAAAAGGAATTTTTGGAGGATATACTTGACTTTTCTTTATCTGCCCGTCGAATCAGTTTTGAAGTACCTTCTTCTGATAGTATAGACAATATAATTTACACAAAAACGGTTTCCAAAACCGGAGATTCAGTCATCATGATGAATCCTGTCCTTAGTTCACAATCTTTGGTACAGGTAGAGTTTCCCATACGGAATGTATTTACAGGTTTCAGTTTTATACCGGCAGTTCACATTGAAGATACATCGAAATATGCAAGAGATAAGGAGAAAATTATGCAAGATGAACGTCTTGTAAATAATTTAATTTCGGCAGATGGGAAAATGCTGGTGGTTGTGCTGAAGACAATCGATAATATAGAACAGAACGTTGCTATTGAACTGATAGAACAAGTAGAAGAACTTTTAAAAAAGCAGAATTTTAAAGATTATCACTTACTGGGGAAGTCCTATTTTCAGACAGAAATAGTGAGGTTGCAGGTTGATGAATTCTTCCTGACCATGTCCATATCATTTTTTCTTGTCTTTTTAATTTTACTCTTTCTATTCAAGAGGATATGGGGAATAATAGTAGCCCTTGTTTCAATTACAGTAGGACTGATGATGTTTATTGGTATGATGGGGCTTTTCGGGCAGCAGCTTGATACACTAGCATTGTTATACCCTATTATTATGATAATAGTAGCGACCTCGGATGTTGTTCATGTGATGTCTAAATATACCGATGAATTACATAAGGGGCAGAACAAAAAAGATGCTATCCGTACTACACTTCGTGAAATAGGAATGTCAATTTTTCTGACATCTACAACCACGGCAATTGGTTTTTTGTCTTTGTCGACGAGTAGATTAGTGCCTATTCAGAAATTTGGTTTCAATGCAGCAGCAGGGGTTATGATTGCCTATGTGACGGTTATTGTTTTTACAACAACTATTCTGACTTTATTTTCCAAGGAACAGATAATAGAATTGCGTGAAAAACCTGTTTTTTGGATTTCCTGGATGGAATGGGTAAATGAACTAACTAAAACTCATGCTAAACAAATAATAGGGTTTATCTGTCTTTTGATTATCATTTGTTTTGTTGGAATAAGTCAGATAACAACAAATACTTCTTTTCAGAATATTTTACCAAAGGGCGCAAAAGTTACAGAGGATTTTTTGTTTTTTGAAAAGGAAATGAGTGGTTTCCGTCCTTTTGAAATTGCAGTTAGTATTCAGGGGGATTATGATGTTAATGATTTTGAAGTAATTAAAGAGATAGATAAGGTAGAACAATATTTTAAAACAATACCTGCAGTAAAATCGATGACTTCGATTACCGGATTTTACAAGAGTATCAATAAGGCATATAAGGGCAATAAACCCGAAGCTTTTGTACTTCCTGAGACTGCCAAGCAATTTAAAAAGTATAAAAAACTTGCTAAAAAAATGGCTAAAGGCAGTAACTTTGGAATTTTGGTCAGTAAAGACAAGCTTCACACACGTATTTCTGCAAGGGTTCTTGATATTGGCGCCGATAGTATTAATGTAATCAGGGCAAATTATAAAAAATGGAAAGCTAAAAACATTGATTCCTCAATAATAGAAACACGGACTACGGGAACGGGGGTGATAATTGACAAAAATTCTGACTATATTAGAAATTCATTATTACAGGGTTTATTGATGGCATTAATAGTTATCAGCCTTATAATATCCTTCATTTACCGGGATTTTAAAATGTTGATAATATCTCTGATCCCCAATTCAATACCTTTGTTGATTGCTGCTGCAATTATCGGTTTCTGGAGTATACCTTTTGAAGCAGGTGCTGCAATAGTATTTGCAATTATATTCGGAATAGCGATAGATGATACTATACATTTGCTGAGCAAATTCAAACTTACAAAAGATAAGGGGGCAGATACTGAAGAAGCAATACGGATTACACTTGTTGAAACGGGGAAAGCCATTTGTTTTACCACCGTTATATTGTTCTTCGGTTTTCTGAGTCTATATATATCAAGCAGCCCACCGGCATTCAGGATCGGTATGTTAATGAGTTCTACGCTCATTTCGGCCTTAGTCTGTGATTTACTGATTATACCGATTATGTTGCGCAAGTGGTTTTAATAATGAAATGAGCGCTGCTGTTGATAGGGATAAAATGATGTTCCTGTAAGTGAGGAGTACAATAAAGCAGGTGCCCCTGTCATGGAAGCTTATTAAATGACAACAGAGCAATTAAGGATAGAAAAAAGGAAGGTTACTTCATCTTTTTCTTCTTCTTAGATTTGGTTTTCAGGCGTTTGACTTTCATCTTGTTTTTCCTGAGTACTTCCTGAGCAAGATTAAGGAAGTTGATAGCACCTTTACAGGAGGCATCATACATAGCAACAGGCATGCCTTCACCCGGAGATTCAGCAATTCGGGAATTTCGGTGAATGATCGTTTTAAAAACTCGTTCTTCAAAGTATTTTCTTGCTTCCTGAACAACTTCATTGGCTAATCTGAGTCTGGCATCGTACATTGAGAGTAATATCCCTTCAATATCCAATTCAGGATTCAGTTGATTTTTTACCTGACGGATAGTATTCATAAGTTTGCCAAGACCTTCAAGGGCGAAATATTCACATTGTACCGGAACCAATACAGAATCAGCAGCAGTAAGGGCATTTACAGTAACGAGGCCAAGGGAGGGCAGACAATCAATAATGATGAAATCATACTCTTCCTTGAGTTCACTAATAATTTTTTTAAGAACAAATTCTCTTCTAAAACGATTAATCAGTTCAATTTCAGCTCCAACTAAATTAATATGGGCAGGAATAAGGTCAAGGCCCGGCGTATCAGTAGAAACTATAGCATCAAAAGGAGAAATTTCATTAATAAGACAATCATATAAATTATACTCTGTTTCTTCATTGTTTACCCCTATTCCTGTTGATGCATTGGCCTGAGGATCAGCATCGATCAGAAGGATTTTGTAATCCAGAATTGCCAGACTGGCAGATAAATTTATAGCAGTAGTAGTTTTTCCGACGCCTCCTTTTTGATTTGCAATTGCAATTACTTTTCCCATTGTATATATACTAAATTGTTGATGTTGAAATTGAGGGCTTATTAATATATTTATTTCCAAAAACTTATCAGAATAAAGGAATAAACAAAAATTAAACAAAGCTTGTACGAAAGTACAAAAATCTAATCTAAAAATATATTATATAGTAATGAAAACAAAAAAAGAGTAATAATAATTTTTATACAAGCTAAAAAGATTGAAACATAGAAGGAACAACTTGAATTATACAAAAAACAGAGAAAAATAAAGAATGTTTAATCAGACAGAATCCCAGCAATTATTAATAGCAGGTTCCGATTTATTGATTTGCATGTAGTTTAAAAATTTTACTCTTGAAATAAATTTAGCCCCTAAAGAAGCAAGATGTTTTGTATGGGCCTGACAATCAATTAAGCTAAAATTCCAATCATTCAAAGTTTTAGCCAGGTGTATCAAAGACATTTTTGATGCATTGGACACCTTGGAAAACATAGATTCTCCAAAGAAGCATTTACCAATAGACAATCCATACAGACCACCAACAAGTTGGCCATCCTGCCAGGTTTCTACAGAATGGGCATATCCAAGTTTGTGTAGTTGAATGTAAGCATCAATCATTTCATCTGTAAGCCAGGTGCCGGACTGACCATTACGGGGAACGATTGAACAGTTGATTATTATTTTTTCAAAACACTGATTAAAAGTGACATTAAAGTGTTTTCTGCGTATTATCTGACGCATGCTTTTAGAAATTTTAATTTCAGAAGGTATTAATATGAATCTTGGGTCAGGCGACCACCATAGAATGGGTTCATCTTTATTATACCAGGGAAAGATACCTGATTTATAGGCAATCAACAATCTTTCGACAGATAAGTCACCTCCGACAGCAAGCAAGCCTTCAGAAGAAGCATTTTGAGGATGAGGAAAGGATAATTCGCTAGTTAGCCAATACATAGAGGACAGGTTTTGGTTTCGGAGAAGAAAAGCTGTCAATAAATTAAATCAGTTAATAACTACAGGTATTTTACCATCATGTTATAAAGTTCAGTGGGGTTAAAAGGTTTGACTACAATATCGTCCATTCCTGCTTCGTAGATACGTCCTCTGTGGTCCATTAAAGCGGAGGCGGTAAGTGCTATAATAGGAATATTTTGGTAATGCTTATTGTTCATTTTTCTGATTTCTTTTGTAGCACTGTACCCATCCATGTTAGGCATATGAATGTCCATCAGGATAATATCATAGTCTGTGCTTTTAACCTTTTCAAGCGCATCAATACCATCTTTAGCATGAGAAAATATGACGCCCCATTTTTTTAGAAACTTTTTGACAACCAGAACATTGACTTCATTATCCTCTACCACCAAAACGGATATTCCATTCAGGGATTTTTTATTATCTTCAAAGGATTCCCCCATAATTCTTTTGGAATTCAGGGATAATCCTTTTTTGAAATTTAGTACAAAAGAAAAATTCGAGCCTTTCCCAATAGTACTTTTCAGTTCAATATCTGAGTTTTGTAATTGCAATAGTCTTTTAGTAATAGCAAGCCCCAGGCCAGTACCGCCGTACTTACGTGTTGTGTTTGAAGCTGCCTGCGTAAACATGTTAAAGATAAACTCCATTTCTTCATCGGCAATACCAATACCGGTATCAATGATTTCAAACTTGATGAGGATATCCTTATAACTTTCATTAAGAACATTTAGTTTTAGTGTTACTTCCCCTTTTTCAGTAAATTTGATTGCATTGCTGATCAGATTGTTTAGAATCTGAGTTAGCCGGTTAGGATCTCCAACCAACAGATTGACTAAAGGAATGTCAGCATCCAGGAAAAGGTTAATATTTTTCTTTTTAGCATTTACATTCATGCTGTAATGAATACTGTCAAGTAGTCCTAATAAATCAAAATCAATTTTTTCGAAATCAACCTTACCTAATTCAATTTTATTAAAATCGAGGACATCATTGATAATAGCCAACAGATTGTTTGCAGAAAACTTGAGAATACTTAAGTTTTCAATTTGGTTATCCGAAGGATTATCTTCAAGAAGGAAATTAGTAAGGTTAACCACCGCATTCATTGGGGTTCTGATTTCATGAGACATGATAGAAAGGAATTCAGCTTTTGCATGTGAGGATTTTTCAGCTTCTTCCTTCGCCATAAGCAAGTCCTGCTCCCTTTCAAGTAACTTTTGAGTTCTGCTTGCAATTTTTTGTTCCAGATATTTTTTATTTTTATCACTGTTCTTTATAAGCAATCTGATTCCTAATAAGATAATACCAGCAAAAAACACGGCAACCCAAATCATGAAATTCAACGTCTTGTAAAAAGGGATGTTAATTTCAAGAGGGATTCTGATTTCATTTGCAGAGGACTGACCTTCATAGTTTTGTCCTCTTACTACTAAAGTGTAATTTCCATAGGGTAGTCTGTTAATACGGATTTCGTTTTCATTTGTATACTGCCACCCTTTCACTGATCCTTCTATATAATAAGCATATTTATTTGATTTGGGGTCTCGGTAATCAAGAAGAGAAAAAGTAAGCCGGAAAAAATTATCAGTGGGAGCCAGGATGATTTCATTTGTTCTTTGCAACAACTCAGTGCGGTCTTCAAGTTTTGAGGCATTCCTGTTGAGGCACTCGTAACTTATAATATGAATTGGTATTTGTGTTTTATCACTTTTAATAAAATCGGCTGGGTAAAAGGCAACAATTCCGTTTATCCCACCAAAGTAGAAGCGCCCGCCGGGAGATTTGTAAAAAGAAATAAAATTAAATTCATCGGTCGTGACACCGTCTCTCGACAAGTAGGTGTTACACCAATGGGTTATTTTGTTAAAAGACATGATACCATAATTGCTGCTTAGCCAAAGATATCCGAAATCGTCCTCAAGAATGCCATAAATTACATTGTCAGACAAGCCTGAAGCAACAGTAAAGTGATTGTATTCACCGTTTTTGGGAAACCATTGTATAAGTCCGCCTTCATTGGTGCCAAGCCAAAAACATGCTGCATCGGCATCATTATGTATTGAGTAGATGTAATCATGTGGAAGATGAAAGGGTTTGTCTTTTTTTGATGAAAAAGATGTAGTAAATTTTTTCTTGTTAAAATCGTATTTATAGACTCCGGTTGACGTTCCAAGATATAAAAAATGTAATGATTTATCTTCTGAAAAAGCATAGACCATGCTGTTATTCAGTTCATAACAGTCGTCAGTAGCCTTTATTTTAACAAAAACATCTTTGGTTTTGTTATAAAAATAAACACCATTAGCTGTACCAAGCCACAGTCTTTTATAACTATCCCTGAATAGTTTAATATTCATAGGACGTTTCTTTATTGAATCTGTGTTAAGCAGGGATATTTTCCTCATTGTATTATTCTCCGGATCATAACATTGAATGTAATCCGTCTGCCCTGAAAACCACAGGCTACCATCTTCATCACTGAAAGCATCTAATTCAGGCTGACCTTTTCCAAGTCTGGTGATTTCGTCAGTTTTAAGGTTGATTTTAATTCTTCCGGAATAGGTATTAGCATATAAAAATCCATTTTTGTCTTCCGTCATACCTCTGATACTAAAGGACTCAGAACCCGGGACAAAAATATCTTTATTGAGGTAGCTGTAGAATTTGTTAGGTTGAATAGTCAGAACAAAGACTCCATTAGTAGTGCTAATCCAGGTGCTGTTATTATTATCAAAAAATACACTGTAAATTTTATGTATTGTTCTATCAGGTAAATGTTCAGAAAAATCATAAATCATCTCGCCGGCAGGGCTGTACATTTTTGAATTCTTAGGATCATTGAACCATATAAGATCATTGGGTGCCTGCTTTATAATACTTTGATGATGGATTAATTGCATTTCCTTTGAGAAGGAGGATAACACCTGATAATTTACAGCTTCGTCTTCAGATATAGAGAACCTTATCAGGCTATCTTTCATGGATTGGGCATACCCTGTAAGTTTTTCATGGTAAAAATGTAGATCGAGAACAGATTTAAATGGTACCTCTGTTCTTTCTTTCAAAAGTCCATTTTTCTTGTATTCGTCAATATAGCCATGTCCTGCTACCCATATAGAATGCTCGGTTAACAGAATCGCATTGACGGTATTTGCGGAGTCAGGAAGGATTAAAAGTTCAGTAAAAAGATTATTTTCAGTGTATTCAAATACCTTATTTTCTTTGGTAATAAAAAAGATGGTATTTTCTGAAGGTTGAAAAATTTTAAGGATTTCATTTTCCTTAAAAGGCGAAATATGACCAAATTTAGATTGGAAAGTTTCTATTTTATGGCTGTTCAGGTTTAAAATGTCAATTTTATCGAGCAATTTGCCTTTGATGCCATCAAGATAAGTAATCCAGATACAGGTATCTTTATCCTGGTAAATATTATTTATAAGATTGCTTGCAAGACCCTGTGTTTCTTTAGTGAACAGTTTGAAAGAATACCCATCATATCGGTTGAGACCATAATTTGTGCCTAGCCAGATAAAGCCCTTTGAATCCTGAAAAGCAGTTCGTACAAAGCGATTAGAAAGACCTTCTTCAATAGATAGTTTTCTGATTTTTGCAGAGTAGGATTGAGCGTAAATATTACTGCCTGAGAGGAGTAATATAAAAGCAAATATGTAATAATATTTGTTCATACGTTATTTGTGGAGTATAGCTTTACTACAAATTACATTTTTTGATAGAAATAAAAAAATTAATCAGCAATTATGATTGCATTCATTTAAAAGAAATTTAATAATCCAAATTAAGGAATAAATTTCTATGTAGTGAATAATTGCTGTCCCCAAATTAATAGTCAGGGATTCACTGATGGATTTAGTTTGATAATGACAGTAGAAAAGATTAAAATTTATATTAATAAGAAGGTCCTGATTATTGTTTGTCTTTTATTAATTTCTTGTAGAATAAAAACCCGAAGACGAATATAAAAGGAGTAGTAATCAGTAGATATTGCCACCAGGACCAGTATCTGTTCAAATAAATATGATGATAGTCCCCCAGATTGACAAAGCTTGCCCAGAAGAAAGGATGAGATGAAAGTCCGGAGGAGTTTTCGATGTAAGAAAGTTTTGCAATACGCATTGCTTCATCCTTGTCATAACCTGCTGCGAGTTGAGTATAGAAATTACTTATAAGTACAGAAGTAGCTTTGTCGTTAATAGGCCATAAGGTCATCACCAAAGAGGGGGCCCCTGCATACATAAAGCCCCTTCCAAGGCTGACTACACCTTCTCCTCTTTCATATTTGCCAAAACCGGTTTCGCAGGCAGATAAAACAACTAGTTCTGTGTTTAATTCCAAAAGATTCAACTCATAGGCATGAAGTAAATCATCTTCTTTTTTTCCTGTATAGGAAAAAACAAGGCTTGAATATTCAGGTTGTTTAGCATCAACAACTCCATGCATGGCCAAATGAATGATGCTGTAATTGTTTTGTTTTGTAAAAAGTTTAAAAGCTGCTTCATTGGCATTTTCGGCATAAAGAAAATTGCCTTCAAAAGTATGTGACAAATATTCAACTTCCTTTTTTGCGCCGGGCAAATCACTGACAGAAACCCTTATTTTTTTATTTCGGGGATTAAGTCCCGACATATTTTTAAATTTATTTTTGTCATAAGAAGAAGCCATTGCAAGCATATCTCCATTGGTTTGAGAAGGGGTTCTGCTAAACAACATCAAAGAGGAGGAATAGTGGTAATTGATAGTATAATTTTTAATCAGATAGGGTAGCTTTTTGAAATCTGTTTTTTTGAAATCAGGCTTTTCGGTCAGTAAAACATCGAAAGGGACATAGTTTAGCAAGCCATCCGGCACAAACATGAGCCGTTTAATTTCTTTTTGTCTTAAAAGGACAGGTTCCAGGTAATTCTGATAGATGATGCGGGCATTTTTTGCAAAGAGGAGATAGTCCTGATCTAAATTTTTTGTAAGTAGTTGTACATCAGTCAATGAAGATCTAAGCCCTTTTACAGAGACCATAAACTGTTTGGTCAGAGGAACAGCAGTTAACCAGACAGTATCTTTGTATATTGCAAAAATATAGATATTGTTATTGCCCACAAAATATTCAATAAGTGCCGTTGTTTCATTTAGACTTTTCTGAACCTGAACAAGAGACGCTGTTTTGGTATTATATTTCAATTCATGGTATTTCGGATAATCCTTTTCCAGCGTGTTCTGAAGTTTTCCGGAGGTATGTTTCAGGGTGAGTAATTCTTTTTGGCAGTTGTTAACTTCTTTTTCATTTCTTAAGGTTTTGGCTTCAAAGAGTAGTTTTTCATAGCGTACTATTTCCCTTGCCAATCTCCTTTCTTCGTCGAGTAAATCTTTAGGTACATTCCCAAAATGTCTTGCTTCCTCCGTTTTCAAAGCATCAAGCAGCAGCATAGCTTTACTTTTTTCGACCATTTGAAAGGCTTCTTCCAGATAGTTTCTATCATTGGTCTTTTGGAAAAGCTCCAAAGCCAGGCCGACAGATAATTCATAGGTAGGAATCATTTTCTGAAGCATAAAGAGTTTAGACCCTTCTTCCTTAAAAGAGTTTCTCATTTTTTCGAGAAGCAGCACGGCTGCCTGTGCCATATTATATGCTTCAAGAGTATTGTTGTTTTTGAAAAAAAGCCGGGATTTTGCTTCTAAAATATCCAGAAGAACTGATTTGTCAGAAACATCATCGATATTTGCAATAAATGAGGAAGAATCAGCACTTGAAAAAGGAATATTTAGCGCAGACTTTGCCGTGTCAAAATATTCAATAGCTTTGTTGTAGTTGTTTTTCAGGTATTCTGTTTGTCCCAGGTCAAAATATGCAGTGCCGATTTTTGGGTGATAATCACCATATAGCTTTTTGAGTATTTTCAGTGATTTCTTGTAATATTCAGTTGCTTTTTCGTGTTCTTTAGTTGCATTATAATACATTCCGAGCACACTGAATGTTTCATCTTTTTTTGATTCTTCCGTTTCATGAATCTTCAGACTCTTTTGTAATGCATTGAACGCTTCTTTAAACTGTCCCAGTTGTGTAGCAACATCACCAATTCCGTTATACATGTTCACCGAAGATTTATCGAGTTCATGCAGGGGGATGTTCTGAGAACTTTTCAGTGATTTTATACCTTCTTTATAAAAAGCCAAAGCTTCTGCCGGTTTGCCCTGCTGAGCAAAAAACTCACCCAGGTTCAGATAGGTGGTTGCTGCTTCAAAATTATCGCCCAGTTTTTTATACAACTGCAAAGCGTTTTTACAATAATCCTCTGCTTTGTATATGTCCCCGAGTTCTATATAAAACAAGCCGATATTATTGTAACAGCGTGCAACAAAAACGGTATCGTTCCGGTCCTGCATATCTTCAAGAGCAACATCGAGTGCAATACTGGTTTTTTCCAGTGCCTGTTCATAATTTCCGGTTTTATAATACAGGGCACCGTATAGTTTCATGATTCCCTGTAAGGTTTTATTCTTATCTTTGAGATACTGTCGATAAACATTAAAGGAATTGTCGATATACACTTCCATCCCATCAAAATCCTGTTTGTAATAGGCAACAAGGGCAAGATGGTTCATGTCCCTGACAAAATACTTCCAGGATGCATGTTGTTTGTGAATTTTTCCGGCCTTAAGGCCATAAACCAAGGCGGAATCCAATTGTTTCTGACTCAGATACATATTGGATTTTAGCAATAGTACCCGGCCCTTGTATATAGCGGATTCTTTGGTAAGCGGGGAATTCAGAATAGAAAGAGATTTAGAAAACAGCACATTAAAAGAATTGACATCTCCTTTTTTCAGATGAACTTTAAGAATATTTCTGTTCATCAGAAATACTTTAGGAGTACATCCTATTTGCTGATAGGCATTTTTGGCTTTGTTAAAATAAGAGACAGACTCTTCCAGCTTTCCCTCCTTGTATAATATCTTGGCCCTGACAAAATAAGATTTAGCCTCGAGAGAATCTGTCAGATTGCAGAAATCATCCTGAGCCTGAGAGTTTAAAAAGAAGAAAGTTAAAATGAAAAGTAAACTAAATATTTTAAAGTTCATAAAATCCGAAAACTGTAGAAAGTGATATACGAAATAAGAAATATTAATTTTAAAATCTCAAAATAATTTTTCTGATTAATATTCCTGATTGATTTAAGCAAGGTACAATTTAGTTAATTAGAATCACCAAAAAAGGCATTGAAAATAATTTCAAAATAATAATTAATTAGTATTCAAAGTCATAAAAATTAAGAATTTTCTTTTTTGTTTTTATTTTTACCTAAAATTTCTTTGTCGTAAATAACTTTTTATCTTTTAAAGAATCATTAGCTTGATTTATAGGGCTTCATGGTTTGGATTTATACATTAAATTACATTTTTATGAAAAATTATCTTTTTTTTATCAGTATTTTGATATTTTCTGAATCAGTAGTAGGACAGTATGAATTTAATGCAAAACAAAGTGTTTCCTGTACTGAGGTTAAAAGTCAGGACAGAACGGGAACCTGCTGGAGTTTTGCCACTTCTTCATTCCTTGAATCAGAGGTATTGCGTATCAAAAATATTGACATTGACCTTTCTGAAATGTTCAGTGTACGGACAACTTATCTCGATAAGGCTCAGAATTATATTTTAAGGCAGGGCAAAGCAAATTTTAGTGAAGGAAGTCTTTCTCATGATGTAATCAATGCAGTAGAAAGGGCAGGAGTAGTACCCGAGTCTGCTTTTTCAGGTAAATCAGAAGGTGAAACAATTCACAATCACAGCGAAATGCTTGCAGCTGCAAAGGGGATGCTTGATGGTTTGCAAAAGAAAAAGAAGCTGAGCTCCAGGTGGAAAAAAGCCCTGAACTGTATTCTTGATATTTATTTAGGGGAGGCACCGGATAAATTTGAGTATGAAGGCAAAGAATACAATCCTTCTGGTTTTGCGAAATATCTCGGAATAGAACCTGAGAGTTACATTTCATATACTTCCTATACCCACCATCCTTTTTACAAAAAATTTGTCCTTGAAATTCCGGACAATTATTCAAATGGTTTGTATATGAATATTCCCTTCGATGAATTGCAATCAATAGTAGATTTTGCTTTGGAAAAAGGATATTCAGTAGCTTGGGATGGTGATGTCAGTGAAGCTACCTTTAAACATGCCAAAGGCTTGGCAATACTTCCTGTTGATAAGCAAAGAAAAGACCTTTGGGACAGGCCCGGAGAAGAAATAAAGGTAAGTCAGGAACTACGTCAAAGCAGCTTTGAGAGTAAGTCCACTACCGATGATCATTTGATGCATATAACAGGGATTTCTTATGACAAGAATGGAGGGAAATATTATAAAGTGAAAAACTCCTGGGGAAAAGACAATGTTTTTGAAGGGTATCTGTATATGTCTTCTGCTTATTTTCAGCTTAAAACGGTGGCAGTCTTATTGCATAAGGAGGCTGTTCCCAAATCAATTAAAAAGAAACTGAACCAATAGGTTTTTATTTTTGTAATGATGGAAAAAATAATACGGAGTGTTTGTATCTTCAGTTCAGATATTGATGCTGAAATGCTGGCAGAAAAGCATAGTCAAATTGAAACAAAATTATTACAGTATGGCTATTCTATCCAAACACAACGGGTATGTTTTGCCAATGCTGAAATCAACCAAATTGAGCGGGCTTACCAAAACACTGAATCTGATTTTATATTATCCGCAGGAAGCCTTGACAGGGCTTCAGCAAATGAACAATCGGATGCTTTTATAGAAAGTAATCTGCCAATTGCTATTAACCTGCACATTGATGATCAGGTCAAAGAGGAGGATGTGTCTTTGCTTTTTAAAATTATAAAGCAAAACGCTTCAAAGACTTTTCATTTTACCTATAGTTTCAATAATGTATTGAACAGCCCTTTTTTTCCTGCTGCAAATTTCGGTCAGAATGGTTTTTCTATCGGATTGCAACCTACCAATTTGTCTGCAGGTTGCAAAAGCTTGCAACAATGGTTTGATAATATGTCAGGTGTGTGGAATGAACTAACTGATCTTTTTATAAAGGAGGATTCTTTTTTGGGAATAGACTCCTCTGTGGCTCCTTTATTTGGGGGCGTGGGTAGTTTTATCCATTTTGTCCAAAAGTTTTATCCCGATTTTGCTGCGGCTTGCACTTCTGATGTATTTACTCAGGTTTCCGGTTTTATTAAAACAAAAAATCCAAAACCTGCCGGTTTATGTGGTCTGATGTTTCCCTGTCTTGAGGATTTTGAATTAGCTGACCTTTATTCCTCAGGTAATTTTTCAATTGAGCGCAATATCTTTTTATCTCTGCACAGTGGGCTTGGGATAGATACTTATCCGGTGGGTATTAATGAGAACCCCGAACGGGTTCTTAGTATTCTTCAATTATTATTATCATTATCAAAAAAATACAACAAACCACTTGCTGCAAGGTTTGTATCGGATGGTAAGGCAAAGATTGGAGAGCGAACTAATTTTGAAAATCAGTACCTGAAGGATATTGTTGTGAGGCCTTTATAAAGTTACCAACAGATTTCAATACCACTGACGTACTTTGAGTTTTTTGTGGACCTGAAAGGAAAAAACTGTGAAATCCGATCTGCTTCTTCTTCAATTTCCTGTTCATATTTTACTTCAAGAATAAAAACATTATGTTCAAATTGCTGCTGTTTTCTTAATCTCCTGCAAGTCATGAGCGAGGAGTAGGAAAGGTTCCAGTCCAGTGTAATCCTGAATTTTTTATCCTTGGTACCAAAATAGGCCCTTTTGTATGAGTTCTGCAGTGCAGGTTGAAGAAAAGCAAAGGTTCCTGATAATTTATTGACTTGTTTTGAGATGGGTTTTAAATTGTCAAAAGAAAAGGTATCTACATTATATATTGTCTTTGACCCTACATTATTTCTCCTGTGTTTAATTTCAAGCTTAGGCTTTTTTATTACAAAAGGGTCCCATCCGTACCATCTGACCCGAAATTTATCTCTGTTGGCAATACCCATCACATTCTCCTTATAGGTGGTCAGTCCGGGCGTATCAAAATAAATATTATTGATTTGTCTGTCAGGGAAAATCTTATAAAGCCCGGCAGGATGCAAAACAATAGATTGCATTATAACATCGAGGCTTAGCCCTTCAATTCTGTATTTTCTCTCGTACCTCATTAAACAATCAGGTCAGGTTGGTCTATTATAGAAATATGAGTATCAGCAGATAAAGCCAAGACAGCGTCTTTGGCTTCCTGAATGTTATTTATTGATACTGTTTTGCAGATAAAACTGAGATCCATTCCAGAATCAAGTGTATCCATTCTTTTAAGTTCTACAAGAGAAAAAGACTTATTCAGCAATTTATCTATACTGACAATATCTGACAGGTCGGTAGTTATATTGACATAGAAACGATCTTCTTCCTTGAAAGAAGGACTGTTTCCCATTCTTTTGCTTAAATACAGAAAAAGAAGAATAAAAGAAACAACAATGATTGCTATGAAGGGCTGATCGGCACCTGTGGCTAATCCTACTCCTATAGTTAGGAACAAATAAGTCAACTCCTCAGGGTCTTTGATCGCTGCACGGAAACGGACAATAGATAAGGCCCCTACAAGACCCAAAGAAAGGGCAACGGAGGGTTTTACAATGACCATAATCGACATAGTTGTTAAAGCAAGAGGAACAAAGTTAGCAGCAAATCTTGCACGGTTAGATACCGCATTGCCATAACTTACATAAAATTTGGCCACAGACATTGCTAAAAGAGTACAAACAATCAGATTGATAACAAAACTGAGTGGATGAATGATATCGCGAAGATTGATAAAATAACCCCATAAATGATTTAATAATTCCTCCATAATCAGTATTAAATGCTAATAAAATTTATTTTTAATGAAAATCTAAAACAATGTAATGATTTTTTATGAATTGATATGCAAAAGCAAATGACATACTTATATTCTTAAAATAAATGAACAAATATTTTATTATCAGGTATGTCTATTTCGGTGGCAGATATCAGTGGATAATAAATTTAAGTGATTCATTATCAATTTGAATGAAGTACAATCCAGGAGACAGGTCGCCAAGAGGAACACTTATTCTGTTTTCTGCAGCATCAGAATTAAATCTCAGAATTTGTTTCATTGAGGCTGAGTAAACAGAAATTAAATGATCTTTTGAAAAGGATTTGTTTTCAAATTCAATAGTTAAATAATCTGAAGCCGGGTTGGGGAATATTTTAAAGGTTTTCTTAGGTTCAATGATTTCATTAAGTGCATTGGGAACATTGGAAATTTTGGAAACACCTGAACTTGTAGCAACCCATATATTATCGTCAGTATCAATATGTATCTGACGGATTACCGGGCCAACAAGCCCATCAGATTCATCATAGTCAACCCATTGATTGCCATCATACATAGCTAGACCACCCACCGTGACCAGATAATCAACATAAACTCCCACCCAGATACGTCCCTGAGAATCCATGTCAATATCTTCAACAGGATTTAGTGTATCAGGTGCCGGCATGATATACATTCTGGTATGTTGTTCAATAATCTGACCCGATGTGTCTACCACAGAAACTCCTCCTGCTGTTCCTGTCCAGATATTGTCCTGTGCATCAGCAACAGAGGCCCTTACAACATTGTGCAATAAACCCTGAGGAGTACTGATTGATGAGAAATTTGTGCCATCGTATTTTACCAGGCCACCCAAAGCAGTAGAAAACCAGACATTGTTGTCAGAATCAAAACTAACGTGATTGACCCCTCCGAAGGGCAGACCTGCTGAAGAACTATAGGCTGTGAATAAAGAACCATCATATTTAGTAGCACCACTGAATTCACCAAACCAGATGATCCCGTTTGCATCTTCTGAGATGTCATTGACCCTGTTATTTCCCAGTCCGTCTGCAGTAGTATAGGATGTGAAGGAGGTTCCGTCGAAAACACTGACCCCAAAATCAGTACCCACCCATATTCTCTCATCTGAAGCTATCATTATGGCATTGATATTATTGTCAACCAGACCGGGGTGAGCGCTTTTATCGTAGGATGTCCATGAAATTCCGTCAAAATGTGAAATGCCGAACTGAGTACCAAACCAGACATTATCAGCTGTATCGGAATCAAGGCATTGCACATTATTGTCTATCAGACCACTGCTATCGGTATAATTAGTAAAATTCTGTGCTGTTATATTTGTAAAAAATAATAATGTTGTAAAAAACAGGAATATAAATTTCATAAACAATCTTTTTTAATTTATTAATCGTAACGATTTGAAAATGATAAGTGGATTTGTTGATTAATGAAGAATTATCTTTTTAGTGAAAACAGCATCTTTTTTTGTTATTCTGATAAAGTATAAACCTTTTGAATATTCAGAAACATCGAAGGAATATGTGGAACAATTATGCAGGTTTTTGCTAAAAAGTGTTCGTCCGTTCATATCAATTAATTCAATTGTAAGTGATACCTGCGGGTCATTGATTTCAATATTAATCAATTTGTTGGCAGGATTTGGATACAAACTAAAATGATTTCCGGGTTTGATTTCTGAGATTGCCGTAAAATCATTATTCGCATTGAAGGTAGGGATTCTGTAGATGAAATTTCCTGTACCATTCGGATATCTTGCCATTGAAATATCATTGATCTGAGAAGGGTAGTGGACAGAATCAATAATTGTATTGTTGTCATAGGCAAGTATAATTTGTTCACCATTACCCGTAATTCTGAAGTTTGCATGTAATGCACCATCCAACGTATCTTCATCGGGCCAGATAATCAGATAGTCTCCAGCCGGAATGACAACAGAAGGCAGGGCAAAGCGGGTTATATTGGTATCGGAATCGGATAAAAACAATCCTGCCAGAGAAATATCATTCTGAGAATTATTGTACAGTTCTATCCAGTCATCATAATCACCATTTTCATCTGTTACCACCGTATTGTTTGTGGCCATAAATTCGTTGATTACCAAATCTCCGGCTTGAACCTGTGACTGAAGAGTATAGTATTCATAAGCCGCCCTTTGCGGAGAAAATACACCCGCAGAATCATTATCTGCATAAATATAATATTGTAATTCATTCCCGGAGCCTGTTAGCTGAAAACCATAAATACTATCACCGGAAATACCGTCACTCTGAGAACCGTCATCTAACATCATAACCTTTGTAAATAGTTCGTTTGAAGCATGTCGGTAGGCCAGAATTACAGTATCAGCATCAGTTACTCTCGCCCTTATTGCAATATTTCCACCCAAAGATAAAGTGGCGGGAGCAGTATTTATATTTGATATCAGGGGATATCCCTGAAATCCGGGATAGGTATTCAGATATATTGCCCTTGCATCCATCAAATCTGTAATGCCCGGATAATCAATCAGGTCCGAAACCGTAACATTCAGGTTGTCTGTAAAGTCCGTATAGGAATAAAACTTGTTGGTATCATTTGCAACGGAGACATCAATTATGTTTTGCATATGCTGTGCCCTGTTACTGAAATCCTGATTGTTGAAATTCTCCTGCATAATGGTTCTCATATGAGCGATATACATTTTTCGGTAACGGTCATTAACAAAGAGATTGCGCATAAGAGGACGAGGGTAGACCGAAACATTATTATAGTGTAACAGCGGGTCCATTTCTTTTGCTTCCTGAATGTTGAATCCACTGAAATGAATAGAAGCATCTGCCAGTCGGTAGGAAGCAAAGGACATATTAAGGTCCCACATTATTGGGTTGAACCTGCCCTTATTATCCTCATATATATAATAATTTTGTGCATACCCAACATAGCTGTCAAAGTTGATGAGACTGTAATTGATAGCATGCATCCACAATGTACGATCCACATTGAGGATGTTTTCAATACTATACGGATCATTGTTCAGAATGTCAATTAAATTATAAAGATCAGACCATCCGTAATCAGATTTTATATCATATAAATTATAATAGGATGCGGAATCAGTACCCGGACTGTTACTAAGGTTGGCATTTTCACCAAAGAGATTCAGGTTTTCAGGAGCACATTTAAAAAAGCTGTTTTCCTTAGCATCAAAATGTTTGGCAAGAAAATCTTTATTTACAGATTCCACATTTGTATATATGCCCCAGAATATATCATTAATATACAAATCAGCAAAATTTGCCTTTGAAGCCGGCATATACTTTCTGCATATTTCATAGGAAAGAACCTCTCTGACAAAAGAGGGGTCTTGAATAACATTACCTAACTTCAGTTTTTCTATTCCATTATGCTTATGATTCTTTATATAATCCAGTTTGATATTAAATGGATTTTTAATTCTGTTGATACTTACAGAACTGAATCCTTTGTATCTTATACCTACTGAATCATAAGTAATACCGTCAATCTTCACATTGGCAATCAATCTTTCTCCTAGACCAGCAACATAGAAGCTGTCGAGAATATAATCCCAGTTAGATTCAGTAAAATATATTTTAATTTCCCTTATAGAATCGACGTCATAAAAGTTGTTCTGAGCGAATAAACTATTGAAATTGACTAAAAAAAGGATGTTGATAAATAAAAAGTGCTTCATTATTGATTGCCGGATTAATAAGTAAAGGTCAACAGAAAAAGTGGACGGAATATAAAATCAGAGATCATCTGATAAGAGAAACCTTTTTATTAATTACTTTATCATCCCCCTGTTGAATAGCCACATAATACATTCCGGAGGAAAGATGAGATAAGTCAAGCGAAGTGTTATTGGAAATCTGAGAGACTAATTTACCGTAAACATCAAAAACGGAGATTTTAAGCTCTGAATCAGAAACCCCTTTAAGAGACAGAATACCGGTTGAAGGATTGGGGAAAAGGCTGATACTATTTTCTTCGATCTGATGTATTCCTGTAGCTAAACCACAAGGGTCGGGCCCAAGTAAAGCAGCAAGTCCCGGATGATCACATTCATACCTGAAAGCTTTTGCAGGACCATCTGAGTATGCCCAGACCTGAGTGCCGTTGGAATCCACTTCGTACATATATTGGTTGGAAACATTGATAAAAGTATTGCCGTTCGACATTCTGTCGGAAGCAGATTGACCGGAAGAATTGGCCAGGCAGTTATGTCTCCAGTCGTAAGCAGCAGGACCGTAAGCCTGACCTGCAGTCAGCGTGTAGTTGTAGCCATTGAGAGGAGGATTTATAGCATCAACAACAGAGGAATTAGAAGTTCCTCCTGAATTATTAAAAAATTGGATATAACCCGCATTAGGTCTTCCTGAAAGTATCCATCTTGGGTCATGAACTGCTGCTGTAATAGTTTGAGAACCAGGAGCTCCATAATTGGAAGGCTTGCCCCAGCGGTAGAGGAAATCTCCCCCTTTACCTGAGTTTCCTCCTGTGTGTCCTGCGGCTTCGGCAGTAGTAGTACTGTGGTCAATAATATAAATTTCGCTTGAACGTCTGGAACTAAAAACAATTTGGTCCAGTGTTGGATTGTAATCAAGGCCATTTACATGGAACCAGTCACCATTTGGACCACTTGGGCCACCACCACCACCACCTGAAATAGCATTGATGTCCATTAACTGAGGGTTGTTGGCAATTATCCCATAATTATCTTTAGAGGCATCGTGGTCCTGAATAAGATGATCCCAAATATGCCATTCCCAGACAATTTGTCCAGAAGTGCCATTTTGTTGAACCTCAATAATATGAGTAGGCCATTTATCGGAAGTAGCATTATTATAGCCAGCCTGAGTTAATTCCGCAGCCGTTTTTACTTCCCATGCAGTAAGAAGAACATTCCCATTAGGCATCAGGCAAATATCGTGATGCGAACAATAAGAAGAGGAGGAGTAAATAAATTCCCAGACTATACCTCCAGTAGAATTAATTTCCTGAACCTTACCGCCAATTGCAGCTCCGTTCAGAATGTTGGTGTTGTATTTTGCGCCTCGAACAATATTGCCATTATCTTTAAGTGAAACAGCATAATTAGCTGCATCAGCACAGGACCATGAATGTGCAATATTGCCGTCCTTGTCAATTAAGTAGGCAGTATTTGAGTTTTGTTTATTGTATAAAGCATAGCCGTCGAATGATTGAGCAAAAGAAGAGATGGTAAGCAGAAAAAATATTCCGATTGATATAAGTTGATTCAGATAATTCATAAAAACAGTTTTGAAATGATAATTTTTGAATATATAAACAAAAAAAGATGGTAAAATCTAGTGACGTGATATTAGACGACAATAAATTGAATATCCCTCAGAATAAAGCAAAATGAAAGTGGTGGGTTTTTCTTCAGTGACAAATATAAAGTATATAGTGTAAAGAAAATAATATATTCAACCAATGCACAGGAAATACCAGTGAATTGCATTTATTTTCTGTTGAATAGAATATTCTGAAAAATCAGGACAGATTAAGAGGCAGTCACAAAGAATAGTAATTTTCACCAGTTGATAGGGGCATCATTATTTTTGAATATGAATATCCATTTGAGGGTAGGGGATAGAGATATTTTCTTTGTCGAAAGCTTTTTTTACATATTCCTGCATGAAATAAAAGGCATCCCAGTAATCAGTACCATTTGCCCAGACCCAAACAGCAAGGTCAACAGAACTGTCATTTAGTTTTTCAACAAGAATCTGATGTTCTTTTTCTTTATTATGAACAAGGAAAGGACATCCTTTTATAACAGACCAAATCACCTCTCTTGCTTTATCAATATCGTCATCATAGCCTATTCCGAAAGTTAAATCTACTCTTATCGTTCCGGCTCCTGTAATGTTTTCAACAATTTCGGAGGTAAGGGTAGAATTGGGTATTACAATCAAGCGTTGATGAATTGTAATGAGGACAGTATTAAAGATTTGAATTTCCTTAACTTTTCCAATGTAATCTCCTAAACTAATCAGATCTCCTGTTCTGAATGGCTTGAAAAACAATATCAATATTCCACTGGCAAAATTACTAAGCGAACCCTGAAGTGCCAATCCAACAGCAAAGCCTGCGGCAGCCAACATAGCAACAAAAGAGGTGGTTTCAATCCCGAGAATATCTATAGCACTTATAGAAACAATCAGTTTTAACAGCAGACCGGTAAGGGTAATGATAAAAGGCCTGAGATCTTCATCAAATTTATTGGCCCTCATCATTTTTTCTAAAAGTACCATTGCTTTGTTGATGAGTTTGAAGCCCAAATAAAACACTATTAGCCCCAAAATAAATTTAGGAGCATATTGCATTAGCATTTGAAGAATTTTATTCAGCAGTTCATCGGTATTTATATCGAACATGGTATATTAAAATTACAGAACAGGATACAAAAATAACAACAGGTGGAGGTAGTATAAGCAATAGATTCAAATAATTTCCTGAGGTTCTTCTTTTGTAACAGGTTCTACTGGATCTAAAATAAAATAATCTCTGAAAATTTTCCGGCCTACTACAAGCACAAAAATAAAACCACCCCCTATAATAGCTCCTAAAACCATGTGTAGGAAAGGATTAGGTTTATGAACAGATAAAGGAAAAAGAGGAGGGTCTATAATGGTAAATGTTGTGGTTTGTTGCTGACTATTATAATCAACTTCGGCAGCGTCAGTAGTACTCAAAGCTGAAAAATAGGATTCTGTAGCTTTTCTTAGTTCAGTAGATAGTTTTTGGGTTTTGATAATTGAATTATTTCTACCACCAGCTTCAGCAGAATTAGAGTTCACATAATTTATATAATTTGCCTCTGCATATGATAATTGATTACGTAATTCATTTGTTCTTTTCTGTGACATTTCATAAAATCGTCTTTTTTTATCAATAGCAGAATTGTTATAATATTTTTCTAATTCCTGAAACAAAACGCAAACTAATTCATAGGAAAAATTTTCAGAAGTTGATTTTGCCTTAATGTGAATCATCGATCCGACTGGGTCAAGAATCAGGTGGTTACGGATAATAGAATTATGTACATATTTTAAAAGATAATTGGCTTTTCTGTCATAAGGATTTGTTGAATCAGAGGTGAAGAAATAATTAGCATCTGATTCAGTTGGGTAATAAAAATTTCTTAGGTAGTGATTAATAATAAAATCATTTTTTACAACAGAGTCAATTTCAAACTGAATTCTATGAAATAAAACATTAGTAAAAATTTTTCTGGTAAAAATGATTTCTTTTAAGTTATTCAGATTAGAATTAGAATTACTTTGAGTTGCAGAATTAAACGATTGACTAAATCCAAACAGAGAAGAGATATTTTGTTGTTTTTCATTATTTAATTCATTAAATTTAAAAGAAAAATCTGCAGTATAAATTGTTGGATCGTTTAATTTTCTGTCCCGCATATATTTTCCAAAAACAAAGGCGACTATAAAAATTAACCAAGAGTATTTTACTACTTCAATAAAATAATCTTTAAAAAGACCAAAATACTTTTTTAAATCAAATTTTTTAGAAATAGATATTGAATCATTTTGATTTTGATCCATAGGAATTATTATTTGAGGGCATTAATTAGAGCATAAACCGTTAAACCTGAAACAGCAAGGGCAAGGGTGTCAGTAATAACTTTATGCCAGTCAATAGCTTTCCTCGCCTTTTTGATTTTTTTCTCTTTGGTACCCACATAAACAAGAGCACCTTTCTCAACCTTAGGATATTTTTTAAAGAAAAGAAAGGATTTGGTTTTTTTTACCAAACCATTAGCATATCGAACATAAATCAATCGTTTTCTCCCTCCTAATTTCCAATCGATTCCTGCTCCATATTCTTTGACATAGAATTTTGCTCTTTTTCCCTGATGGAACGGGATATTTATTTTTCTGGGATTATTTTTTTCATTTTTAAACTCTTCTAACAAAATTTCTTTTTTTTCGATTTCCGAGGAAGCTTTCTCCAGTTTTAGTTCTAATTCCTTTTCAGCTATTTCTCCGTTTTCTTTAACAAGAGGGTGATTGATTTTGCCGGCAATAGAAACAAGATCCTTTAGTTTAGGAATATTAATAATGTCATCCTTTCTGAGGACATAATTAAATCTGGACTTTTTTCCTTCTTTTTTTAATAATTCCAAATCAAGTAAGACCAGTCCTTCACCTTTACGGATCAACTTTGCTCCTTTGAGAAACGCAATGTTCGTCCAACCACCCGCTCTTTTTAACAAATCATAAACCCTTTCATCTTCTTTAGTTAAGGTATAAATACCAGGCCATTTAATTTCACCATTAATCGTTATATTTTCAGGACTTTTATACTCTTTCGAAATCCGGACAAAAATCTGATCATAAGGGTGTAGTTTGTAATCGTCAGCACCTTCAACCTTAAGATTATTATCAAAATCAGAAATAGTGAAATTTTTAATAATGATATAGGTTTTGTTACCTGAGTCATCTGTTTTTAACCTGGATATTTCGATATTACTGTTAGAAGCTTCTCTTTTGATACCATTGGCCATATAAATAACATCATTCAAAGAAAGGCTATCACTATATTCATAGGATCCTGGTTTTCTGACTGCACCATAAATCTGAACATTATATTTGTCAATAAAATCCGATTTGTATTTGACTTCGATTTCATCAAAAGGGCTGAGGGTTTTATTTTCGGGTGAATTAGGATTGTCAAGTAGTTCGTGGACATTTACAGGAATATAATCTAGGGAGAGATCTTCTCTTAGTCTTTTGATATAGATACGTTCCATAACGGCAGATCTTATTACTCCTGCCTTCATCAAAACATCATAAATTGTTGAATTGCTTAATAGCTGATAAGTCCCCGGAAGTTTTACAGCCCCGTTAACAGTAATGTAATTTGAAAAAGCCTGTTTAATTGGATTAATTTTAATCCTGTCACCATCCTTAAGGTCAAAATTTTTGTTTTGACGTATTAATTCAGATAGATTTACATCAATTAATCTTTCTTCGTCATTCTCATAACGTATAATTTGAATATTTCTTCTGTAGGCATCCGATTTTAATCCACCTGAATAATCAATAAGTTCAATTAAATTTTCGTTGTCAATCAATTCATAAAAAAAAGGACGTTCAATAGCCCCTTCAATTTCAACTACACGTCCGGCTAAAGGCACATAAACATAATCATTATTAAATAGGAAAAAATCATCCGCAACATTGGGGTTGTTCATGAATTTGTATACATCGAGTATGCGGGTTTTGTATTCAGAGGAAACTACTTTAATCAGTCTGACACTACCTATTTGAGAAGGACCTCCTGCAGCAACTAAAGCATTAAAAGCAGTATTTACAGCAGGGAAAGTGTAGGAACCCGGATTGAAGACTTCACCGGTAATATTAATTGTTAAGGACCTTGAGTAATTTAGTTCTATAGAGATTTGAGAATTAGCCATGTTTACATGATTAGTTAATCTCTCCTCAATCACTTTTTTTGCGTCGGAAAACTTCATTTCCCTGATATAAAGCCTGGGTATATGTACTCCTCTTCCAGGATTTGTCAGATTGATAAATCCCTCTTCGTCAATAGCTACAGAGGCAGAATAATCTGTTGCTCCCCAAATAGTAATAGCAAGTTCATCCCCTATTCCCAACAAATAACTGTCTATAGCTTTTATATCTCTTGATCGTGTAAATAAAGTGATGCTCTGATCTCTGAAAAATTGTTGCCCCCAGATTCTAGCTTCAGGAAGTTCTGCCTGTCTTATATCAAATTTTATTTTTCTTTCTTCTTCCTCGTTGTCCTCATCATTTTCAACTTCTTTATCAATTATTTCTTTACTTTCATCAACTACTTTATTTTTTTTAGTAGTTACAGAAGAATTAATGTCATTTAAATTATCTTTAATTTTGTCAATAACAACAGGGTCAATTTGTGGTGCTACAGGAATAACAGGTTCCTGTGCAATCAAATTGCTTAGCCATAAGGTATTTAAGCAAATAAAAAGTAAAATAATTAATTTCAACTTCATAATTAAAGTCAGTATTAAATCAGGATTTCAGATTTAAATTCAATCCTTGTATTGATCAGCATAATATTTTTGATAATTCCCTGAGGTTACATTATCTAACCAGGAGTCGTTAGCAAGGTACCATTGAACAGATTTTCTGAGGCCTTCCTGAAATGTGACAGAAGGTTTCCATCCCAAATCATCTGCTATTTTTGAGGCATCAATTGCATATCTTCTATCATGCCCCTGCCTGTCTTTTACGAAAGTAATCAGTTTTCTTGAACTTCCCTGCGCTCTACCAAGTTCTTCATCCATAATATCGCAAAGCAATTCAACCAAATCAATATTTTTCCATTCATTATGCCCTCCTATGTTGTATGTCTCTCCTGAAACTCCCTCTGAATAAATAGTATCAATTGCTGTTGCATGATCATTTACCCAAAGCCAGTCTCTAGTATACTTTCCATCACCATATACCGGGAGTGCTTAATTGTGTTTAATGTTATTTATACATAAGGGAATTAGTTTTTCAGGGAACTGATGAGAACCATAATTGTTTGAGCAATTAGATATGACAACCGGTAAATCATAAGTATGATAATAGGCCCTTACCAGATGATCGGAACTGGCTTTTGATGCAGAATATGGAGAACGAGGATCATAAGGCGTTTCTTCAGTGAAAAGACCGGTTTCTCCCAGTGTACCATAAACTTCGTCTGTAGAAATATGATAAAAACGTTTTCCCTCCATATTATCAGACCATGAATGACGAGCAGCATTCAATAAATTGACAGTTCCCAGAATATTAGTCTCAACAAAGGCAAGCGGGTTAGTTATTGAACGGTCAACATGTGACTCAGCAGCTAAATGAATAACTCCGTCAAAATTATATTGCTTAAAAAGCTTATCGATGAATTCCTTATCTACAATATCTCCTTTAATAAAGGTGTAGTTTGATTTTGAATCAATGTCTGTCAGGTTCTCTAAATTACCGGCATAGGTAAGATTATCCAGATTTACTATATGGATTTCGGGATATTTGTTTACGAATAATCTAACAACATGAGATCCTATAAAACCTGCTCCTCCAGTTAATAATATTGTCTGTTTCATATATAAAAATAAACTGCTTTTTAATAATTAAATGGATTGTAGAAAAAATCATTGTTTAACTGTATCGGGAACCACTTTTTTGAAATACTCATAAGTTAATTTAACCCCTTCGGCCCGACCAACTTTAGGCTCCCAATTCAGAATTTTTTTAGCTAATTCAATATTCGGCCTTCTTCTTTTTGGGTCGTTCTCAGGCAAAGGATGAAAGGATAACCTTCCTTTGCCAACCATTTTAAGTACCTCTTCAGCAAATTCCTTTATAGTGATTTCATCAGGATTTCCTATGTTTACCGGCATATGATAATCACTAAGTAATAAACGGTAAATACCTTCTACCAAATCATCAACATAACAAAAGGAACGTGTCTGCGAACCATCCCCGAAGATTGTTAACTCTTTGTCCTGTATTGCCTGAGAGAAAAAAGCCGGTAATACTCTGCCGTCATCTACTCTCATCCGGGGACCATAAGTATTAAATATCCTTATTATACGAGTCTCGAGTCCATGATAGGTATGGTACGCCATTGTGATTGCTTCCTGAAAACGTTTGGCTTCATCGTATACTCCCCGTGGACCAATAGGGTTGACATTGCCCCAATAGTCTTCTGTTTGTGGATGAACCAAAGGGTCACCGTAAACTTCAGAGGTGGAAGCGACTAAAATTCTCGCATTTTTAGCCTTTGCAAGTCCCAGCAAATTATGTGTCCCTAAAGATCCAACCTTTAAAGTCTGTATAGGTATTCTAAGGTAATCAATAGGACTTGCAGGAGAAGCAAAATGAAGGATATAATCAAGATTTCCGGGGACATGAACGAATTTACTTACATCATGATGATAGAACTCAAATTGCTTCAGGTTAAAAAGATGTTCAATATTAGCCATATTACCGGTAATCAGGTTGTCCATACCAATAACTTGAAAACCTTCAGCAATAAATCTGTCACAAAGATGAGAACCTAAAAAACCAGCAGCACCGGTAATTAATATCCTTTTCATATATTTTGTTATAGCTTAATTAATATAAATTTTTGTTACTTTGTAATGCCATTCAATTTAGATGAATCTACATTAACTACAGACCTCCCGATACTCAAATAAGCCAATCCGGCATCTCTTACAATGTCAAGGTCATATAAATTCCGTCCATCAAAAATAACATTGTCTTTTAATTGATTTTTTAGCTCACCAAAATCAGGTGTTCTGAATTCGTTCCATTCAGTCATGATAGCAAGACAATCAGCATTTTTTATTGCTTCATACTTGCTGCTTGTAAAGCATACTTTGTCACCATAAATTTCTTTAACATTATCCATGGCTTCAGGATCAAATGCCTGAACCGTTGCTCCGGCTTCCAATAACTGATTAATAGCTTCTAAAGCAGGAGCTTCTCTGATGTCATCTGTGTTAGGTTTGAAGGCAAGACCCCACATAGCAATTACTTTTCCGGCAAGATCTCCGTCATAATAGGAAAGCATTTTGTCTCCCATTTTTAGTTTTTGTTTCTTATTGACATCCATGACAGATTTAAGAATTTTAAAATCATAGCCAAAGTCACCAGCAGTTTTGTTTAAAGCTTTTACGTCTTTTGGAAAGCAACTTCCTCCATAACCGATTCCTGCAAACAAAAAGCGTTTACCAATTCTGCCATCTGCACCCATTCCTTTCCTGACCTGATCCACATTAGCCCCTACCAATTCACAAAGATTAGCAATCTCATTCATAAATGAAATCCGGGTTGCAAGATAAGAATTAGCAGCATACTTTGTTACTTCAGCTGACCGTTCATCCATGAAAAATATGGGGTTTCCCTGTAAAACAAAAGGACGGTATAGGTTCTCCATGACCTTTTTTGCTCTTTCAGAACTTGTTCCGATAACAACCCTGTCAGGTTTCATGAAATCAGGTACGGCAACACCTTCCCTTAAAAATTCAGGATTTGACACAACATCGAATAAATCTGTATCAAGGTTTTCAGATAAATAGCTGTGCACTTTCTCAGCAGTACCTACCGGTACTGTACTTTTATCAACAATTACGGTGTATTTCTTTATTATTGTTCCCAGTTGCTTTGCAACTCCTAAAACATAAGATAAATCAGCAGCACCATCTTCGCCGGGAGGGGTGGGCAAGGCTAAAAAAACAATTTCAGAAGCATTAACTGCTGATTCTAGATCAGTAGTAAATGATAACCTTCCGTTCTTTGTGTTCCTGTCAAATAAAACCTGTAGGCCGGGTTCGAAAATCGGGACAATACCAGATTGCATTTTTTCAACCTTTGATTTGTCGATGTCAACACAAATTACATTGTTCCCGGTCTCTGCAAAACAAGTACCTGTAACCAATCCTACATACCCTGTTCCTATTATTGAAATATTCATTTACTATATTTATTAGATTTTAATATTGATAACCAAAATTATTGAATAATATCGCTTTGATTACCTTGGGCTCATATATCTGGCAATATACATTATTAATATTAAGAAAAAAAAAAGAGAGTCAATTAAGTTTTTATATTTTATTTTAATGTTTTTTTCTAATGTAGGTTCTTAAAAAATCTTAATTTAATTATGACTGAAAAGTAAGTTGTTTTTTTGATTTATAACTATTATTGAAAGATGTTAAAAGTTGATTAAAAAGATGTTATTTGATTTGTGAAAACCAGACAATCGATAAATACTAAATCATAACAAGTAAGAATTTTATATTCATTTTTTTTATTTAAAAGTACTTTGAAATACAAAGTTTATTTATTTATTTGAAAAACGCAAGTTTATAGACGATTATTATATCTTTTTATAATAATTTGTCTTTTTCTCCATTAATTAACCCTAGTAAAACAAGTAAATTAAAACATGATGATAAATTGACTTTTTAATTCCTTTTTATACCTTTATTTTAATTTAAGAGTTCTATTTTTATGCTTAAAATAATTCTGAAATTTTGTTTCTGTTAATTATTTCATTCATTTTTTCATCAATGCATTAACCCTATTATGCTGAATAAGATAAAAGAATTTGAAAATCTTTCCAATATTCTGGAGCCTGATTCTTCCGAAAGAGAAAAAATCCGGAATGCAATAGTCAGTTATTCAGAGTCATTTCTTGAAAATATTGAAAAAATAAAAACCTATCAAACTACTGCTGACAAAGGTTCTCAGCTCTTAGAATTTCCTGTTAAAGAAACAGGAATGCCCATTGATCAGATAATTGAATTAATAAGCCATAATGTTGACCGGCCTGGATTGAATCCTGCTTCGGGGGGACATATTGCCTATGTTCCGGGGGGCGGAATTTATCCATCCTCCCTTGGTGATTATCTGTCTGATATTACTAACCGGTATGCCGGTGTTTTCTATGCTAATCCCGGGGCTGTTCGTATTGAGAATATTCTGATAAGGTGGATGTGTCAAATGTTTGGTTTTCCAAAAGAGTCCGGAGGGAATTTAACTTCCGGGGGTTCTATTGCCAACCTTATTGCCATCGTTACAGCTCGTGATTATAAAAAACTAAAAGGTAAATATTTTGATAAAGCGGTTATCTATTCTACTTCTCAGGCGCATCACTGTACACGAAAGGCGATTAAAACCAGTGGTTTATATGAGTCTGTGCAGCGTCATATCCCTATGGACAATCAATTCAGAATGATTCCTGAATTGTTGGCAGAGGCTATTCAGTCTGATAAGGAAAAGGGCTTGATTCCTTTTATGGTTATAACTTCTGCCGGAACGACCGATACGGGGGCTATTGATCCGCTTACAGAAATAGCTGATATTTGTAAAGAGAATAATCTTTGGTTTCATGTTGATGCTGCATATGGCGGTTTTTTTGTTCTTTCTGAAGAGGTAAAAGATCAATTCAAGGGTATTGAATTTGCTGATTCCGTCGTTATAGATCCTCATAAAGGATTATTTTTACCTTATGGAAGTGGGGCAGTATTGGTAAGAAATGCCAAGTGGTTGTATGATTCAAATCACATGCAAGCCAATTATATGCAGGATACTTTTGATGATGTAGAGGAGCTTTCTCCGGCTGATCTTTCACCAGAATTGACAAAACCTTTCCGGGGGATGCGTTTGTGGTTGCCTTTGCAATTGTTTGGTTTAGCACCATTCAGGGCTGCATTGTCTGAAAAAATCTGGCTTTGCCGTTACTTTTATGAAGAGATTCAGAAAATTGATGGTTTTGAAGTAGGACCTTATCCTGCGCTTTCAATTATGACCTACCGATATGTTCTTAAGGAGGGGGATTCCAATTCATACAATCTCGAATTAGTTAACAGAGTAAAAGAAGAAGGGAGTGTTTTTATATCATCAACCACTATTGATGGCCTGGTTTTTTTAAGGTTGGCTGTTTTATCTTTCAGAACACATCTGAAAACGATTAATAAATGTTTGGAAGTATTAAAAAATCTTACAAGCTGAAACTTTTAAATTCTTTTAGTAATTAAGTAACAGTTTCCAGTTCCCTGAAGTCTACGGGCACCACACGTGAAATACCTTTTACCATAGTTACTCCATACATGATATCTACGGATTCCATAGTTTTTTTATTATGAGTAACAATCACGAATTGAGAATTGGCAGAAAAGTCTTTGACAATATTGTTGAACTTGGCGATATTAGCATCGTCGAGGGGGGCGTCTACTTCGTCAAAAATACAAAAGGGAGCTGGTTTAAGGAGATAAAGTGCAAATAGAAGGGCTGTGGCTGTAAGTGTCTTTTCACCTCCGGAGAGTTGATTAATTGACAGTGGCCTCTTGCCTTTGGGTTTGGCAATGATCTCAATTTTAGAATCAAGTGGTGATTTAGGATTTGATAATTTTAAATCACAGGTGTCATCTTCGTGAAATAAGCTTCTGAAAACCTCTACAAAATATCCTCTTACCTTGTTAAAAGCATCAAGGAATTGTTCAGTGGCTTTGCGTTCTATTTCTTCTATTGTGGCCAGTAAATTTTTTTTGGATTCTTCCAGATCTTCTTTCTGGTCTTGAATTAATTTGTTTCTTTCCTGAATTTCATCATAGGCTTCAATTGCCATAGGATTGATTGGCCCATAATTAGTCAGTCTTTCTCTTAGTTGTTCAACATTGGATTCGAGTACGGCTTCTTCGAATTCCGGATTGGGGTTTTCATTAACCAAATCATTTATTTTGATTTCAAATTCAACATTCAGCCGTTCCGCAATAGAAGTAAGTTTCAGTTTTACAGTATTAAATTCATTATCCAGTTTACTGATTAATTCCACTGTATTGGTGAATTTTTTTTGGGTCTGACGTAATAATTTTTCTGTCTCAGATATATTGCCCCTTTCGTCGAAGTAATTTTTTTCAGCTTCCCCCAGTAATTCCTGATCTCTTTTTTTAGAAGCATAGAAATCCTGAAGCTGTTTATTTATTTCCTTGATTTCAGTTTCTGCCGAAGACAAATCTCCTCCTGATTGATTGAGGATTTCTTCATCTCTTTTGCGTTGATCTTTTAGTTCTTTGAGTTGTCTGTGGCAAAAGTCCAATTCTTTTTCGATTGTAGACATCGAGTTTTGATGTCTTACCTGTTCAATATGTTTTTTATTGTAATTTGAAGAGGCTTCAGACATGTTTTCGGCAATGTTTTGAAAATAGGCATCTTTTTCTGATACAGTTTCTTTTAGTGAAATAGCTTTTTTCTGAATGTCTGCAAGTTTTGAGCGGTATTCAAC
>CAJQOX010000236.1 GCA_905480075.1 uncultured Aureispira sp.
GTGCCTCGGAGGCACAGTTGGAAGCGAGCTGAACCTGTATGTGCCATCCCCGGGCTGTCATTGCATCGCTGATAGCAAATACATTGACGGCAGGGTCTGTGGAAGCAATTCCGATAAGATTCATGACCGGCTGACTCATGATCTCGAGCTCGGGAATGTCTTTGATGCCCTCGATACAGAGTTGTGCCGCCTTCTGTGTTTCCTCCACAATTTTGATGTAGCCTTCCTGACCGATATGATGCAGGGTGGCCCAGGCACCCGCAAGGGGTCCGCCGGTTTTGCTTGATAGTACAGTAGGGTTGATAATTGTATAGCCCGACCAGGAGGAACAGGCAAATATCTGATACCTTCTGAGGTCCCGGTTTTTTTGTAAAATACAGGAAGCGCCCTTGGCTGCATAACCATATTTATGAAAATCGCAGGACATGGAAGTGACGCCGTCCACCGAGAAATCGAAGGGTGGAATATCATAGCCTGCCTTGCGGGCAAAGGGCAGATACATGCCGCCTACACAGGCATCAACATGGCAGAACAGATCGTTCTTTTTGGCAATCGCAGCCAGTTCGCTTATCGGGTCGATAACTCCATGTGCATAGGAAGGGGCAGAACCCACCACCATAATGGTATTGGGCGTAATGGCTGCTTCAACCATTGCAGGGTCTACTCTGTATGTCTTTTTGTCAACTGGCAACATAATAACTTTTACCCCCAGGTAATGTCCTGCCTTGTGAAAGGCCGCATGGGCTGTTTCGCCAAGGATCAATTCAGGTTCTTTGATTTCGGGCTTGTGGTCCTTGCAATAATCGCGGGCAGTTTTTACGGCAAGGATGATAGATTCTGTACCCCCCGAGGTGAAATTACCAACCGTTTCCTCATCGCCTCCCAACAGGTCGGCAGCCATCGCTACCAGGTCATTTTCCATTTTTAATAAGCTCGGAAAAGCCGTTGGGTCCAGGGCATTTTCTGTGAGGTACATGCTGTAGGCCTCTTTGGTCAGGGAGTAAGTTTCAGCTGTGGGTTCGTAGACATAGGCGAGCACCTTGCCGGATTTCCAGGGAATGTCCTGTCTTTTCATATCAGCAAGCTGCTGTAAAATGTTTTCTGATTTCAAACCCTTTTGTGGTATTGATGTTTTCTTTGTTTTTACTGCCATTTCGGTAATTTCGGAGATCATGATTAATTAATTTATACAGGAAGCAGAATTTTTGTATTTGATGAAAAAAATCCATTAACTTCGCCTGTGATTACAAATGTAATAAAAATTGAACAATTATTCAAATTAAAACTATTCAGATTATTATCTGGATTAAACAGAAAACAAAAATACTCTGATTATTTTTGTAGATAAATAGCAAAAGTTATTTGAGAATTGAAAAAAATTATTAAGAAGAACAGAACAGAAAAAAGAGAGAAATGAAAGCAATGATCTTTGCAGCGGGGCTGGGAACAAGGCTGAAGGAATATACTGCAGACCGGCCCAAGGCTTTGGTAAAAGTAAAGGGGAAGACCTTATTGCAGCATTGTATCGAACACCTGAAAGGCTTTGGGGTCAATACTATAGTCATCAACATACATCATTTCGCTGATAAAGTCCTCAAAGAATTGTCAAAGCATAATAACTTCGGCTGTGAGATTATTATTTCCGATGAAAGAGAACAGCTTCTCGAAACCGGTGGCGGCCTGATGAAGGCTGCACGGCATTTGAGGGGGAATGAACCTCTGCTTGTTTTCAATGTAGATGTACTGAGCAATGTCGACCTCAATAAAATGCTGGAATACCACATGAACAAGGCAGCCCTCGCAACACTTGCCACCCGGAGAAGAGTAAGTTCGCGCTATCTCCTTTTTGATTCGGGACAGCAATTATGCGGCTGGACGAATACTAAGACAGAAGAAGTGAAAATGTCAAGAACAGGGAGGGAAACTCAGCAATTCGCCTTCAGTGGCATTCAGATTCTTTCTCCTGAGATTTTTGATCTGATAGAGGAAAAAGGCAAGTTTTCCATTACGGATAGTTATCTGAACCTGGCAAGGGAACATAAAATTATTGCCTACCCACACGATGAAGACTATTGGTTTGATGTCGGCAGTCCTCAAAAGCTGCAGGCTGTGGAGCATTTTCTGAAAAACTGAGTGAATTTAAAATCATTTTAATTCTAAAGAGTCATAATAAAAGAATCTTTATTTATTGCTGAAAAGTCAGAATTCGCTTCGAAAGCTATATCTTTGCCGAACTGAAATTTGTAAGTGATATAAATACTTAGTAATAAAATACCTGAAGGATGAAGAAGAAAATATTAGCCTTGGTAACCGGTGGAACCTTTGATAAGGAGTATGATTTGATAACCGGACAATTATATTTTAAAGATACCCACTTGCCCGAGATTTTCAAACGCGGAAGGTCTACCCTTGATATTACCGTCAGAACCCTTATGATGATCGACAGCCTTGAAATGGATGATCAGGACCGGGATATTATTGTGAAAAATTGTCAGAGGTCCAGGTTTAACTATATCATAATTACACATGGGACGGATACGATGACAAAGACGGCAGAAACCTTGGCAGCGGCGAATATTGAGGGAAAGACGATCGTTTTGATAGGGGCTATCATTCCCTATAAATTCGGGATGTCCTCTGATGGCTTTTTTAATTTGGGGTCTGCCCTTGCCTTTGTACAGTCCAAGGAACCGGGGGTATACATCGCAATGCACGGAGAGTGTTTTGACTGGGACGACTGCCGTAAAAACAAGTCTACAGGCTATTTTGAGCATATTAAAAAATTGCAGGATTAATAACTAATCCCCTGAATTATTGGCATTTTGCTTTTGAAATGTCATGTTTTGGAGGAAAAATGACTATCTTTGCAGTAATATTTGTAAAGAAGAAAAATACCTGATCGGTTCGGGTGTCAGAATTATATAAATCAGAAAATATATTTTAAGATGGTTGGCTTTTTAAGATTTTTCACTATTGAACGACAATTTATACTTTTTGTATTCTCCATAGTCATGATGTTTGTGCTGCATTCATGGGCAGGCTTTGCCGGTTCCTGGTTTCCCTTCCTGATTATATTATTTCTCGTTGTTAAGCATTTGTTGATCGGGACGGTCAATGCAGCAGCAATGAAGCTGCAGTTCGGCGATTTTGACGGTGCAGAGAAATTGTTGAAATATACCATCAGACCAAGTTGGCTGAAGTTCACTTATCACGGTATGTATTATCTGATAAAAGGACGGATCGAGTTCAATAAAAAGAACTACAAAGAAGTGGAAAGGCTGACGGAGATTGCTTTGGCACTGGACCTGCAGGATGATTTTCGTGCGATGTTATATTTGCAAATGATCAACATTCACGGTATGCGCAAGAATCAGCTGAAGGTAAAGGAATACTATCAGAAAGCTAAAAAGCTGAATGTTACGCAGGAAGAAGTAAGACAGAACATAGCTGAGATTGGTCAGATGCTTAAAGGCAAACACAAGACACAGAAGCAGATGATGGGCAAAAAGGCACAACGTTCGATGATGGGCAACAGCTACATGAAACGTGGCCGTAAGAAGAAATAAATCTGCAAAAATAAAACGCATCAGTCCCTATGTTTTCTCCTAAATTGCGATTAATACTGATTTTTCTTTTCTTTATCTGCGGTCTTGCTGCACCTGTTGCAGGCTTGGATTTGTATGTTACCTTTGCCTTTATTGCTACCGCGATAATTCTTCTTTTGGGACATTTCAGGCATGGGCCGATATTGAAAATATTGTTTTCTTTACGCAAAGGAAATATTACACAGGCTGAACATTTGCTGAACACGGTCAAGCGTCCTGAATGGTTGAGTCCCCGTTATAAGGCCTATTATCATTTTTCACTTTCTTTGGTAGCCTCGCATCAGCAGGATACGGAGGGGGCGCATATGCATTCATTGAAGGCACTCGAACTTGGGCAGTTACAGGACAAGGAAATTGGAATTTTATATTATAATCTTGCAAGGGTAGCCTTTGAGAATCAGGATTGGGAGGCTGCCGGGGAACAACTGGATAAATTAAAGAAACTGGAAGTTAAAGATTTGCATCTCAAAAAACGTATTGAAGAATTGGAAGAGGCATTGAAGCAGAAAAAATAATCCTTTTATATCCTGTTATACCAATTAAATTATTTAAATTTAAAAGGTTTCATTAATAAATACAGACAGATTAAAATAATACAGAAAGAAGTATTATTTTCAGATTCTAATAAAATTTGCCTGTAAAACTATGAAACACTGTAAAGGTTGTCATTCTTCCTTATATCCTGAAGCACAATTTTGTCATAACTGTGGCAAGCAAACAGATTCTGTAAAAATTATCTGCAGAGAATGCAATAATATCAATCCCGAAGCCTCTCGTTTTTGTTATCGTTGTGGCAGCCCTGTCGATATTACTTATTCTCCCAATCCTAATATTTCTCCTGTTTTTGGTCTTGATTTTACTGATATCCAAACTGTACCTCAACAGATAATAGAAGCTTTCCGATTGTCGCTGAGTCTTGCCATGGAGTATGAAAATTGTCAGCACAAAGAAGCACTTTATCTCGATGCTTATAAAGAAAGTAATTTTGTTCAAAGCTACCTCGAAGAGGCCTCAATTCAGATGACACAGGAATTTGAGGAATTGTTTGACGAAAGGGGGAAGTCGGCCTTTGGAATTATAGAAAAAAGGGTAGACCAACAATTTGCACGACTTTTTGAGTGTTTTTACATTAATTATTGCAATAATATTATTCCCTTTTCATTGCCCCAAAAAATCCTTAACTATCAGGGAATTAATATTCGATCTAATAATCTGGGCATGATGATCTCTGATTATCTAGATGTTGATGTGAAGTTGACTTATTATACGAAGGCAATTGAGATTCCATTAGAAATTCTAAAAAATTCAAGAACTACTTTTTTTAAAGCCCCGGCTGGTGAAACACCACTATATATGGCCGATCAATCCCTTTTGCTGAATGGTAAAGAAGGATTTATTCTGACAAATAAGGCTGTATACTGGAAATCCTGTTTTCACAAATCGGCCTTTTTCAGTTATAAGAAAATAGACAATATTCACTATTTCTCCGACAGGATAGAACTGAATGGTATTTATATGAATGTCAGTCCCGAATTTAACTACAGATTATACAGGCTGCTTGTCCGGTTGAAGACAATGAGTTATTTGTGATTTTTAATCAAATTAAATCACTATTAATCATTCAATTATTTAATCTTTTTTGATAAACACATCTGCCCTGATCATCTGCCCTTCCGTTTTTAACAACATACTGTAATGTCCCGGCAGAAGTGAAGAGATGTCAACTGAAAGTAATTTAAAGGCATTTTTTCTTGTGAATGCAATTACTTTTTGACCAAGTGCATTAAATATCTCAATGTCAGTTTCTCCTTTAATTAGGGTGCCTTCTATAAAGAGAAAATCGGATGCAGGGTTCGGATATACTTTCAGGTCATTTGCATCGTTTGCATTAAAAGTATTGGAACTGATCAAAGAAATATTCACAGAATCAATGAAAATACAACCGTTATTATCTGTCACCGTTACAGTATAAGTTCCAGAACATAAATCAGAAATAGAATCAGTAGTGGATGTGTTATTCCATAAATAAGAATATACAGGGGTGCCTCCTGAAGAAACGGCAGCAGCAGTGCCATTACAACTAATAAGGGCATCAGTGGAAGACAGTGCAACAGAAAGTACAGGAGGTTCTGTAATAAGGACTGAATCGAGTTGCTCTGAACAACTATTGGAATCAGTCAATACTACAGAATAAAAACCGGCAGACAATCCTGAAATATTCTGAGTAGTTGCATTATTCGACCATAGGTAGGAGGCGCTGCCTGTAAAACCGGAAGCAGAAAGTGAGATAGCACCGGAATTATCTCCGCTGCAGTTCAGATTGTCGGACTGAAGTACTGAGATATTGATAGGGGCAGGTTCTGTGATTAACAGTGAATCGAGCTGTCCGCTACAGGCTGATGAATCAGTCAGCACAACAGAATAAAAACCGGCAGACAAACCCGATATATTCTGAGTGGTGGCAGCATTCGTCCAAAGGAAGGAAGCATTGCCCTGAACGCCGGAAACAGCTATCGATACAGATCCTGAATTGTCGTTAAAGCAATTAAGATCATCGGCCTGAAGAAGCGATACACTTATTGGGGATGGTTCTGTAATAAGAACAGAATCGAGTGTTTCAACACAGCCCAGGGAATCTGTAACAACAAGAGAATAGTATCCCGGATTTAAATTGCTGATGTTCTGATCGGTGGATGCATTGTTCCACATAAAATTAAAGTAAGGTGAACCTCCGGAGATCTGTACCGATATCTGACCTGAACTGTCGTTATTGCAAGAAAGGTTTACAACATTGGGATTGATCATAATGGTATCGGGTGCAGTAATGACATAGCTTGCAGAATCCTTGCAGCCCAGTGTATTGTTGAGTTGAACGCTGTATGTATCAGGAGTCAGGTTGTTGTTAATTGCAGAAGAACTGCTGTTTGACCACAAGAGGGAAGTGTTTGAGGGATTGGATAAAATCAGTTCGATAGAGCCAAGGCCGGAAGAATAAGTATAGCAGGGCAGGTGATTGACTGTGGCAGAAGCGATCATGGGGGGCGTGGCCGGAATATTTGTGGAATCAACCACCACACAACCATCACTATGTGTAATAGTAACGTATTGCCATCCTGCCCATAAGTTAGCCCCTATTTTGGTGATAGAGCCACTATTGGACCATAAATAAGTGCAGTTGCTTGTCATACATACACAGCCCGTACTGGCAACCTGAATGGTAGCATTGCTGTCACCGGGGCAGGTAGGAGGAATCAATCCGCCGAAACTAATTGCATAAGGGTCGGAAGCAGAGAAATTCTGATCGACATAGCAGCCTGTGGAATCTGTCAGCCGAAGGGAATAATTTCCGACATCAATATTGGTCAGGCTATCGGCAACAGAGCCATCAGACCATAGAAAAGTATAAGGCGCTGTGCCGCCCGAAGGATTGGTAAAGGCTTGGGCATCTGCCTGACCATTGCAGGAGATATTGACATAGGCCATCCCGGTGAATAAAGTGCCACAGGGATTTCCGGAATAATTATACAGACCATCAAAGTTGCTGCCCATATAAGAACCCCAGGCTACCCCGGTAGCGGGAATAGGCAGGGAACTGCTGAGTCGGGCAACTTTAAATCCGTTTTGTGCCATCGGGTTGGTACTGTCGGCCCGGTAGGCATAAATGAAATCAAGGAATCCGTCACCGTCTATATCCTGAACCAAAGGTGTTGAGGTGATATTTACACCAGACTCCTGAATGTAAAAAGGGGAGACAAGGTCATTTTGAAAATCAATACTTAATAATTGGTGACTAAATGAAGCGCCATTGTGGAAATTAAGTGATATCAGTGCCTCATCCCTTCCGTCGGCATTGAGGTCGACTGCGTTTGCTGAGGCAAAGTGAAGTTGTGATATACTGTCTTTAAAGGCTACAGTACCATCCTTGCCATTCATCAGTACCTGATAATAATCGGTGTAAGAAGGGGCATGCCCTTTTCCGAGAATCACGAATACATCCGGAGTCTTATCGCCGGTAAAATTACCTATTACAGGTGCAGCGCTTGTTTCAGTCCCCGTAAGAGCGTTGGACCATATCAAGAGATTGGATATTCCGTCAAAGACCCTGACGGTGCCATCAAAGGCAATGTTTATAATGTCCAACATACCATCATCGTTCATGTCGGCAAGAGAAGAAGGTGCAATAAAGCCACGGGTAGGATGCGTAGCGAGCGCAACAGCATTACTTATATCGTTTGACATGAGTTCTGCAAGACTCACTTTCCAGAGTGTACCGCCGTCATCTTCCCCACCACTGCCAAAAACTATTTCCAGGGTATTGGTATTGCTGAAATCGGCAACCACGGGAGAACAATAAGTTTCTTCGCCATCGGGCATTGTGTCCTTTGCCAGAACATTGCCGGTGAGGGCATCAAGAACCATCAGATAGCCCGGCTCGCGGTGGGTAATCCAGGAAGGAAGGGCATGATTTCCTCCGTTGCTAATCAGGATCTCTGAGAAATTATCCCCGTTCTGATCCGGAATCCATTGAGGGGTATAAAAGTTGAACCATCCGCTGTCAACAGCCTGCGTGGCAGGAGGACTGAAAAATTCCCATATCATTGTCCCTGTTGCTCCATCAATAGCATAAAACTCGGCATAGCGGCCACCAATAAAAACATCATCGATATTATCACCATTGATATCCTGAAACTGAGCACTTGCAAATATTTCTTCATCGGTGGCAAAACTCCATAATACTGATCCTGTAGCACCATCAAGGGCTACTATACCGTTTGTCTGTGGTTCGCCATCGAGTCCTCCACCTATTATTATATCAGCAATAGTATCTGAATTAAGATGTGCCGGGCGGGGAGAGGAGAAGGTGGTGGAAGTATCAATATAGGTTGACCAAAGTGGTGTTTGAGCAAACAAAAAGGATTGTGAAAGGAGAAAAATATTAAGTATAATAAATTTTTTCATAGCTGCTTGGTCGGATGATGGAATCGGTTTGTTAATTCAGAATCCAAAAATAAGGATAATCATAGAGAAATCAAATAAAAGCTTCGGCGGATTATTTAATTTAACAAAGGATATAAAAAACAATGAAATATTAGCCGAAAGGCTTCAAAATAAAGTCAGTTAAACTATATTTGCAAAAAAATAGAATGAAAAGCAAGAGACTGGAACAATTAATGACTTTTCTGGACAACAGTCCAGCGGAACCTTTTATCCTCTTTGCCATTGCAAAGGAATACGAAGGGCTGGGAGACAATGAAAAAGCACTGGAGTATTATCTTAGACTCGAGGGCGCAGATGCTGATTATGTAGGTACCTATTATCATCTTGGTAAATTATATGAGCAGCTTAATGAAGAATTCAAAGCTTTCTCTACCTACAAAAAAGGTATTGAGGTAGCAAAAAAGATCGGTGACCAACACAGCTTATCAGAATTGGCAGGGGCAAAGATGGAATTGGGGGATGATGAGGACTTTTTAGACTGATTTTGCCAACTATTTCAATTATCTAAGCGTTTTAAAGAAAAAACAGCTGATTCATTAAAAAAAAATCATAATTAACCGTACATTTGCAGCTATGCTAAAACAAAGAGGACTTTTTATCAGTATATTTTTTACAGCAATACTTCTTTTTTCGGGATGTAAGAGCAAATTTGAGAAATTGCGTCTTAGTAACGATAAGGATTTAAAACTAAACAAGGCCTTTGAGTTTTATGAAAAGGGGGAGTACCTGAAAGCACAATATTTGCTCGAAGACCTTATCGGTGCGGTAAGAATGACGAAGGATGCAGAAAAAGTGTATTTTTATTATGCCTATACACATTATCATTTAAATAATTTTTCTTTTGCCTCTTATTATTTTAAGAAGTTTTCTGAAACTTATCCTACAGGACAATATGCTGAAGAAGCTTTGTTTAAAAGTGCCGACTCTTTTTATAAATTGTCACCGAATTACCGCCTGACGCAGGAAGACACTGAAAGTGCAATTGAAGGTTTACAGATATTTATTAATACTTATCCGTATAGTGAGAAAGTCACTGATTGTAACAAGAGGATAGATGAATTGAGGTCCAAGCTTGAGTTGAAAGCCTTTGACAGCGCAAAGGGCTATTTTAAACGCAAACGGTATAAAGCTTCTGCTTACACTTTTGGTAACCTGCTGATAAATTATCCCGACACAAAGGAAGGAGAGTTTATTCGTTATATGGTGATCAAATCGACTTTTAAATATGCACAACAAAGTATTTTGTCCAAGCAGGTGGAACGTTTTGAAGAAACTGCAACTTTGTCCCAAAAATTTAAAAAGAAGTACAGTAACAGTAAATTCATAAAAGAAGTAGAATCTATTCAGGAAACTGCCAATAATAAAATCAAAAAAATCAGAAATGAATATTAACAGAAATAACGAAATTAAGGAAAAGGCTCAGGGAATCGATCCTTATATTGTAGCAAGAAATCTCGATGAAATTTCAGACCTTAGTAGTGGAAATATCTACCATTCTCTCAATGTGATAGCAAGACGCGCCAATCAGATATCGGTAGATTTGAAAAAAGAACTCACTACAAAATTGAATGAGTTCGCTTCTACTACCGATTCTTTGGAAGAGATTCATGAGAACAAGGAACAGATCGAAATTTCTAAATTTTATGAGCGCCTTCCTAATCCAAGTATCATTGCACTTCATGATTTTTTTGATGGCAAGATTTACCACAGATTTAAAGACGAGGAAGAAAAGTAAATCCTTTTAATCTATTATATTAATCCTGATAATTATTCAATTAAATAGTTATCAGGATTTGTTGTTTATTAATCTTAAGCCTGAGATTTTATTTTTTAGCAGTTCACAACCTCATTTATATGCTTAAAGGCAAAAAAATAATCGTAGCGGTCACCGGAAGTATTGCTGCCTATAAATCTGCTTTTCTGCTACGTTTATTTGTGAAAAAGGGAGCGGAAGTAAGGGTTATAATGACTCCTGCATCAAAAGATTTTATCAGCCCGCTCACCCTGTCTACCCTTTCTAAAAATAATGTTGTCAGTGATGTAAGTACTGAGGAAGGATGGAACAATCACGTAGAGTTGGGCTTGTGGGCAGATGCAATGATTATTGCTCCGGCTACAGCAAACAGCCTGGCAAAAATGGCGAACGGTCAATGCGATAATATTTTACTCGCCGTTTATTTATCTGCCCGATGTCCTGTGTTTTTTGCCCCGGCAATGGATTTGGATATGTGGGCACATCCTGCCACAGTACAGAATTGTCAGAGATTGATGAATTATGGAAATCACATGATAGATGTGGAAGAGGGAGAACTCGCAAGCGGACTTTCAGGGGCCGGACGGATGGCAGAACCTGAAAATATTGTTCTCCATCTTGAACAGTTTTTCGCAAATCAGCAGAATAAGGGAAAACTTAAAAATAAAACTGTCCTGATAACTTCAGGACCCACCCTCGAAGCGATAGACCCCGTGCGGTTCATCAGCAATCATTCCACAGGAAAAATGGGTACGGCAATCGCTGAAAAAATGGCGGAACAAGGGGCAAAGGTTATCCTGGTAAGTGGCCCCACAAATATTGAAGCAGTACATCCGTCTGTACAAACAATAAAGGTAAAGGCTGCTGAACAAATGTATCAGGTAGCAGCAAAACATTTTGCAGAGGCTGATATTACGGTTCTTGCCGCCGCTGTGGCAGATTATACACCTGCAAATGTTTCGGATAAAAAAATAAAAAAGAAGGAGGGAGATATGTCAATAGAACTTAAAAGAACTACGGACATTGCCGCAACCTTAGGAAAACTAAAAAATACAGATCAGATAATGGTGGGCTTTGCGCTCGAGACCAATAATGCTCTGGAAAATGCAGAACGTAAACTGAAAGCTAAGAACCTGGATTTTATTGTTCTCAACAGTCTTAAGGACAAGGGGGCAGGCTTTGCACATGATAGCAATAAGGTCACTTTTATTGAAAAGGGAGGGAAAATTACTGCCTTCGATCAAAAGCCAAAGACTGAAGTTGCTGCTGATATTGTTGCGAAAGTTGTAGAATTGTTGGATCAAAATTGAAAAGATAGCTTTAAAAGCTTGTTAAATCCTATAAAAAAAACAAATTTCAAAGAACTTTTCCCGTTCTTTATATTAATCGTATTTTGATTAAAATAACCAAAGAAATTAAATAATGACTTTGATGAAAAATATAATTACATTCCTTTGTGTAGCCTGTATCATAAATACAGCAACTTCTCAGGATTTCAACACTCAGGTAACTATAAACACTCCGAAGATTCAGACGGTAGACCCCAAAATATTCAAAAACCTGGGTACGGCAATTGAAGAGTTTATGAATACCCGTGACTGGATAGAGGACAATTTTGAACCGGAGGAACGCATAGAACTGAACCTGGTAATTACCATAGATAAAGAGCTTTCACAAACAGAATTTGAAGGGCAGATGACCATTCAGGCAAGTCGCCCGGTATATAACAGCGGGTACAACTCCGTGCTTTTCCAAAACCTGGATAAACAATTTAAATTTAGTTACGGCGAATATGAACGCCTGGATTTTTCCGAAAATACCTTCACCTCAAATCTTACCTCCACCCTTGCCTTCTATGCCTATGTAATCCTGGGAATGGATTACGATTCCTTTTCAGAGTTGGGAGGGGACGAACACCTGCAGAAAGCACAGAATATTCTCAATGCAGTGCCAAGAGGAATTGCCAATGGCTGGACGCCCGACAACGGAGTGGTCAACCGGAACCGCTACTGGATAATAGAAAATCTGTTGAGCGC
>CAJQOX010000237.1 GCA_905480075.1 uncultured Aureispira sp.
TGCCCCAAGCAAATCGGCCAGGACATGGGTGAAATGACCAAAAAAAGGTTGAATTGAAGCATATAAATTAATGATCGTCAAGTCGGAATCCCTGTTGATACACTTGCCGTAGCTTCTGTTGCTGTCTATGTATTCCAGGCCGGCTTTGTCAACTCCGCTAAATTTTACATTCCGTAGCCTGAACAGATCAGAGTGGGCGATCACATCCAGAACATTGTCTTCAGACATGCCAATTTTGTATTTGATATCACTCATGCTCAACCATTTTCTTGGAACATGTTCCAGGTTCAGGGATTTCTTTTTATTAAGAACAGGAACAAAATATTCCACAAAAAAGGCATGCTTTAATTTGCTTTCATTTTCTTTAATATTTTTAAGTTTTTTGTCATTTTCAATTTCTTCAACGAACCCTGAGGCAATAATACCGGCCGGTAATGCAAACAGACCAACCCCTAAAATAGCAATGATTCCTCCCAGCAATTTTCCGGCAGCGGTAATAGGGTAGATGTCGCCATATCCAACGGTGGTAAGTGTTGCTACTCCCCACCACATTGTTGCTGCGATACTTGTAAATGCTTCGGGTTGTGCCTTGTGTTCCAGAAAAAACATACTTGTTGAAGCAACAATAAGTAATATCAGCACCATTGCCAGGGAAATTAAAAGTTCTGTTTTTTTATTTCGAATGGCATTGAATATGAAGTTGAATGATTTTAGCATGGAATTGAATGATTGGATTTCATAAAAACTATTTGCGCCTAAAATACCATAATTTCTGATAATCCCGGTAAAAAGAATAAGGCCTAATAAAAATTAGTTGTTCTGAGACTCCAAAAGTCCCGAAAAGGTCCACCTTTACCAAAAGTCCTGAAAAAGTCTACACCCAAGCGATCAAAAATCTAAAATCCAAGAGCGCAGCGATCTAAATCTACTCATGATATACTACTTACTACTAATTTACATCCCCTTAATATAATCCACCAAATCAACCCCCTTATCCAACTGTAACTTCTTCCTAAGCCTTGACCTGCTCACAAAAACAGTCCGTTCCTCCACAAAGCTGATCCTCGAGATCTGCCTCGAAGAAAATCCATGCCGCAGAAAGGTGGACAGCTGAATTTCTTTCTCCGTCAGATTGCCGTGCCTGCCTATCAACCTCTTTAAAAATGCCTCGTTTCCCTCCTTTAACTTCAGCTGCATCAACTCAAGAGAGGCATCATTCCCAAAATGACTTTCCATCTTTTCAATGAATTTGTATTTGAGTACCGCAACGGAATTTTCCGCATGAACAACCGTTTTTATGTCTGACTTCAGCGCCCTGAGCAAATTGATCTTATCCGACAGGTTATAAGTCATTTCCTCAATGTCCTGCTTACTGTGCTCTGTTTTTAATTTCAGTTCTTCCTTCTCTTTTTTGATGACCTTGTTTTTACTGATTTTCAGATAGAAAATTAAAGTGCTTGTTAACAGAATTAAAATGATTACAAAAATAAGGAGGATGAACTCCTGATTCTCTGCGTATATCTGCTTCTCAATAATAATTCTTTTCTGCTCTATAGCTTCCTTTTCCTTTGCCTCCTTCAATAAAATTCTCTCGATTTCCCTTTGATTGATCTCCAAAACCTTTTTGCCCAGGTCGAGTTCCGAAAGTATGTCGGTATACAACTCAAGATATTCAAGAGCAGCTTTTGTGTTTTTGTCCTTATAATACAGTTCTGACAACCTTTTTGCGGAATAGGTTATATAATGTGCATCGTTCGACTGAAGATTGAGTTCGTGTTCCTTCTGCTGATAATAGATGGCAGAGTCCGGTTTTTCTGCCTTTTCAAAACAGGTGCTTAAATCCGAATAGGCACCCCCCAAAAAGGGTTGCATCATTTTATGTTTACTGCTTTCTGCGATCCCCTCTTTAATTATTTTTATGGCAGCCTCATAGTTTTTTTCATATGCAAAAACTTCGCTTTTAAACAAATAGAGATTCATATATTGCCACAAAAATCTCGGATGAAGGTTTTGATTATCTATCTTTGAAAATTCTTCCAGAAAAGGACCATACTGTTGTATCGAATCCATATTGTGATAGGTTTTCAGAATACCGGTCAAGACACTTACCCGCATTCTGTTGAAATTCATGTCATTTCTGTACACAGTTCCTTGCTGATTCTTAAAATAATAAGTCATACTTTGTACAGGCAAATAACTCAGCGAATCTGAATTGTCCAGCTTTTCTTTTATATCGAGGAATATCTCAAGCGCCCTTTCGTTATTGCCGATACGGTTGTTCAGTATGGCAAAATTGATAGACTGCCCCAAGTATTCAAAACTGCTTTCATCCAGTCTTTCCGATAGGCTAAAGAAAGATTCCTGCGCCTGCGTGTACATCTCGGCATATTGATAGCCTACATATTGCATGGTATGAAAAAAACAGTACATCCTGTCCTCTATCAGCTTTCCGCATTCGGTTTTTAGGGCTGTGGAAGAACCTAGCAGCTTAAGCCCCTTAGTGGCATAGGATATCAGTTGTGTGGAATTCATTCC
>CAJQOX010000238.1 GCA_905480075.1 uncultured Aureispira sp.
GCACATTCCTTCAACGGCCACTCAAGGCAATGGAATGTAGCCCACAACCCACAATACATGAAGGCAATAAAGGAGGAATCCTCTTTTTGGGAACAAGAAGAACTGACCCCCGCCAATCAGTATAATGAATACATCATGACGGCCCTGCGCACAAAATGGGGAGTGGATTCCGCTACGCTTTTGGCAAAGTATTCTGAACAGGCAATAAATTTTGAGAAAATTGCTGAAAAATACAGAAATGAGGGGCTCATGGAAAAAAATGAAGAAGCTTATATCCTCAGTGCTAAAGGGAAGTTGCTCGCTGATGCTATCATGGCAGACTTTTTTGTGGATTGAAGAACAAATTTTTTGTGTGGCTATCTCCTGGTATTTACCGTTCATCCTCTGAAAACGACCATTTGTGCGCTCAAAGCTACCACTTATGAATTGACCCTTTATTTATGTAACTTTTCTGGCTTTCAACAGTATATATATTATACAGCAGCTGCCTTTAACTATCGTAATAAAAACTCACAGTATGAAATTGACAACAAGTCTTTTTCTGTCTTTTTTGGGTTTTGCTTCAACGGCTGTCTGTCAGGATGAAACACTACTTTCAAAAACAGAAACTCTGGAATTATACTACAAATTATACCTGTATTCCAACATCGATTCGGTGCAGTGGAAAGGGGATTCTGAACAATGTATTTGCGGTGACCTCATAGGTGACATCTATGAAAAGGCCGAAAAGAGAATCAACTTTTTCCGGCTGATGAACGGATTGGAAGAGGTAAGAATCAAACCGCACCTTAACAGCAAAGCACAAAAGGCAATTTGTCTGCTGAAAGCCAATAATCTGCTGACACATTACCCGGATACCAACATGCATTGTTTTTCTGAAGATGCACTCAGGGCATGTACCAAGTCCTGCCTTGGTCATTCCGATTACAAAAACTTCCCGGAAACGGCATTTATCACTGAATTTATCCATGAATATGGCGATAAAAATTACTTCGCGGGTCACAGAAGATGGCTTTTGTATTCACGACTCAGAGAATTCGGTTTCGGGGCTACCGACAATACGATGGCCCTTCATACTGCTGACGGTGTAACAAGAGAGAAGATAAACCCGGTAGAATTCATTGCCTATCCCTGGAATGGTTATGTTCCCTATAATTTAATTTATCCCAAATGGTCCTTTTCCTTAGCCGATAATAAAAAGGTGGATTTCAGCAAGGCGGTAGTCAGTATGCAAACTGAAGAGGGAAAAGAAATTCAGGTTGAAATACTCCCCGAGTTCAAAAATTTTCTTGACCCTACGCTTGTGTGGGTGGCCAAAGGTTTGTTTTCTGAGCAGGAGATAAAATACTCCCTGAACAATATCTACAAAAGAAATTATCTGAACAGAAAAATATGGGTAGAGGTAAAGGGAGTATTGGTAGATGGAGAATTGAAGGATTATAAATATTCTGTGATACCGGTAAGTTCAAAGATTCCGGACCTGATAGCAGAAAATTAATTCCCGCTTATTTCCCGCTGTCCATACGAACTATCTTCGGATAAAAAGCCGCCACAATATTCACTAAATCCTGCTGTGCCTGCATCACCCTATGAATGTCTTTATAGGCAAAGGGTGCCTCGTCGAGACCGGCGCCGATTAGTTCCACATTTTTCTTTTTGAGCTCCTCTCTGAGCATTTTTTTTGTAAAGGAAGCCTTGGCTTTTGATCTGGAAAACCTTCTTCCTGCCCCATGTGCTGCCGAGTTCAATGAAAGGCTGTTGCCCAGTCCCCTGACAATAAAGGCAGGGGCCGTCATAGACCCCGGAATGATGCCCCACTCGCCCTTGTGTGCAGGAGTGGCCCCTTTGCGGTGAACAAATACTTCTGTGCCGTCCGGCAGCTCTTCCTTCCAGGCAAAATTGTGGTGGTTTTCCAGCATTTTTAGTGGCTGCATGCCCAAGGCCTTTTTAATCCTGCGGTGAATGTGGTGGTGACAGGCCGAGGCATAATCGCCGGCGAGGTTCATACCTGTCCAGTATTCCTGTCCTTCCTCCTCATTGAGGTACAACCAGGAAAGATGTGCAACGTTTTTGGGTAAATTTCTTTTTTTTCGGGCAATGTTGGTATAGGTATTCGCAATTTTGGCCCCGAAGCCACGGGAACCTGAATGGGTCAGCAGGGCGAGATAATTGCCCAGGGGTAATTCCAGGTCATTATTCACCTCCTTGATTTCCACTATTCCAAAATCGACAAAATGATTGCCTCCACCGGAGGAACCTATTTGTGTATAGGCCTTGTCTTTGAGCGAACGTATCAGACCGAAGCTGTCGAATTCGGGGCGGTCAAACAGGGCATCCTCTCTTTTGTTGTCGTCGAAAACGGAACGTCCGAAGCGGGAATTATCCTGAATGATCTTTTTGAGTTTGCTGCTGTGTTGTTGCAGATAGCTTTCATCGACTTCAAAAATACTCATACACATCCTGCAGCCAATATCGACGCCCACGCCATAGGGGATGATAGCATCTTTGGTGGCCAAAACGCCCCCTATAGGCAGTCCGTAGCCATAATGTGCATCCGGCATCAGTGCCCCGTTTACCGATACAGGAAGACGCATCGCCTGCTTCATCTGATCCTTGGCACCTGCTTCTATCCCTTCCGCGCCATATACTTCAAAGGCCTTGTCAGAAAAAGTATAGACTTCTTCCTCTGCCTGAAAGTCCATCAGTTTCAGGGCAACCGGGCCCAGAATTTTGTGCATTCGGAAATCTTCCGGCTTTGTTATCAGCTGCTGCAGAATTTTCAGTTTTTCCTCTTTATTGCTATGTTTATAGCCTTTACCAGTCAGTTGCATGGCAAGGCTGCGGATCTCCGAATCTGTATAGCCCAAAGCTACCAGGTCTTTTCCTCTTAGTTTATCTTTTTTCATTTATCAAAAAATCTTTTAATCGAATAATCTTTAAACTCTTGAATTTAAGATCCGGTTCCCTTTTTCGTTTTATTTTTTTTATAAAAATAATAATAAAATAGAATAAAGAAATAGTTTCATCAGAACGGAACTATTAATATCATTGATGGGTTAAAGATTGAATGAATTAATATAAAAAATTAAAAGATGAAAAATATATATTTTACCTCAGACCATCATTTCGGTCACAAGAACATCCTGAAATTCACAGAGCGACCCTTTGCCACCGTAGAGGAAATGGATGAAGTACTCATAGAACGTTGGAATTCGAAGGTGGGGCCTGACGATGAGGTCTATCATCTGGGAGATATGGGACTTTGTTCACAGGGAAAACTCCGCAAGATCCTTGAGCGGCTAAACGGAAAAATATACCTCATAAAGGGCAATCACGAATCTTCGGCAATGGCCTGCCACAGCCGTTTTGAATGGATAAAGGAGTATTACGAACTGCTAATTAAAGATGAGGATTTTGAACGAGGAGAACAATTGATCGTACTTTTTCACTATGCCATGCGGGTATGGAATGTCAGTCATCACGGAAGTTATCACCTTTACGGACATTCACATAACACTTTGCCCGACCTGCCTGAATCGAGGTCTTTTGATATAGGAGTGGATTCACATGATTACTATCCCTTATCCTGGGCGGAAGTGAAGGCAATAATGCAGCAGAAAAGCTGGATGTCGCCTTTTGGGGAAAATTGAGGGGGGAATTATCATTTTTCAGGTAATTTTCATATATTATTTGGTCTTTCTGAATTACTATAAAATTTGCTTTTATGAGCCAGCCTGATGTTTTAAAATTATCTGCAATTTTTTTGTTATTCCTGTGTTTTTTGATTCCTTATCAAGAATTAAAAGCCTGTGATTCCACACTGATCATTGCCCACAGAGGAGCATCAGGCATAGCTCCGGAAAACACACTATCCGCCTTTCAGTACGCTATAGATATCGGAGCCCATTACATTGAGTTGGATGTACGCAAATCATCTGACGATTCTCTAATTGTAATACATGATGCTACTGTAGATGCCACTACAAATGGCACAGGCAATGTCAGTTCGAAGACCTATGCGCAGCTCAGGGCCCTTGATGCGGGATCCTGGTTCGGTACTCCCTTTGCCGGAGAACAGTTACCTACCTTATACGAGTCCCTTTTACTGGCCAAAACAAACAAAACCAAGGTTTGTGTGGAAATGAAACAATCGGGCATAGAAACAGCAGTTGTTTCATTGATTCAGCAGATGGGGATGGTCAATGATATCATTATTTTTTCTTTCAGCATATCGGAGCTGCAGACTATTAAAAGCCTGGATTCCGGGATGAAAATTTGTTGGCTCGATAATGCAGTGTCTCAGGCAGAGATAAACAGTTTGTCAGCAATTGGTGGGGAGTACGTGGGTGCCGGGAATATTCCTCCGCTTGCCGATATCCTTTATGCAAAAAGTCAGCAGGTAGATTTTCTGACCTGGACAGTAAACGACCCGGACAATATGATGAAACTGATGTCGAAGGGTATTAAAGGAATTATTACAGATGACCCACATGAAATGATCGCAGTAAAAACCTACATGGGAATTGGAGACGGCGGCTTGATGGCCTACTGGGATTTCGATGAAACTACAGGTGCTACGGCCTTCGACTCCTCCGGCAATAATAATGACATAGCCCTCAACGGTTGTACAAGACCTGCAGGTATTGCAAATAATGGCCTGGCCTTTAACGGAAGTACAGATTATGCCACGGTACCTTCTTCGGCATCCCTGGATATTAGCAATGCAGCAATCAGCATCAGTGGCTGGGTGAAATTAGACGTTCTTCCCTCGGCAATGACCGGAAGTTTCGGGCCTATATTCGATTCTGATCAGGATGCCTATATTCTGTATCTGGATAAAGCGAATTCAGAGCTTCGGTTCAAGGTAAAAGATGATGATGGCGATACAGAAAGGCCGGGAATTCCGGAATCGATGCTCAGTACGGGTCAGTGGATACATATAGCCGGAGTATACAACGGAGATGAAGTCATGATATATAGGAACGGACAGCTGGCAGATCATCATTATAATACGGCCCTGGATAATTTGTCTGCCGGTCAACAGGCGAGGCTCGGAGAGAATGGCGGAGATTTTTTTGATGGCGCAGTAGATGAACTGAAAATTTTTAACCGGGCGCTGAGCCCACAGGAGGTCAGGGCACTATATGCTCAAAAAAGTATGTATTGTTCCGGTTCTCAGGATACAATTCTGGATATGGACAACTACTCCCTTTCCCTGATGTCCGATACCGCCCTCTGTGACACGGCGCAAATAATATATTCCGTCAGCAATATTCCAAGGGTGGCATTTCATTTTGACGGACTGGCCGACTATGTGAACATCAACAAAGTTGCAGGATATCTTCAAGGTGGGTCTCATTCATTTTTCGGATGGTTCAAGACTACTAATCTGACATTCGACGAGAGAATATTTGCTGTCAACGGAGCAGGTTCCGGAAACAATAACAAATGTCTTTTTGGAATATACAACGGAAAAACAGATATCTATAACGGCAGTTATTTTAGTGGCAGCAGTCTGGTGAACGATGGAAATTGGCATCATCTGGGTTATACCTGGAATCATGCAAACCAACAGTTACAAATTTGGGTTGACGGAGTTTTGGATGGCAATTTCAGTACCAATCTGAGTGTCGCTTCCACCGATATGATCTCTATAGGGCAGGAGTTTGACGGGATGACAATCAGCAATCAATACATGGGAGAAATGGCAGAATTAAGTGTCTGGGATACCGTTTTCAGCGGGGCAGAAATTCTTCAGATCATGACGGCGCCGGTCAGCCCTGCCTCTCCGGCATATACAAATCTTATAGCACAATACAACACCCTCAGCAGCTGTAAAGGGGTTTTTAAAAACAGTTCCTCTTACCCAACCGATGGTCTTATCTGTTCAGAACCCGACTATGATTTTACAAGTTTGCCCGGCTTTCAATCCACCGACTACAGCTATCAGTGGCAAGGTAGTGTCAGTGGCATATTCAGTACTACAGATAGTGCTGTATTCCTGTCTTCCAGCAGTCAGATCGTAGAATTTACCGCTAATAATTCGAATGGCATGATCTGGAAAGATGCTGCCTATGTCAGCATTTCTCCCTGTACTTTTCATAATCTTAGCAAAGAAAAAGGAGAAACAGAACTTTATCCCAACCCTACTTCCGGAAAAACAACAATTTATACATCAGAACCGGGATTTACCTATAAGCTGGTCAATTTGTCCGGGCAGGAAATACTATCCGGCCAATCATTATCATCACATACAGAACTTGATATTATTCAGTTCTCGGCAGGCATTTATTTTTTGTTTATAAATTACAATAAACATAATGAGATTTTCAGATTGCAGAAATATTAATGAAAAATAAAACATTAATTATGCAACAGAAAAGTTGGCTGTCGCTATTCCGGTAAGGATTAAAAATAAACTTTCTGGTCTATGGCAGATGTTTTAAGATCTTTATTTTGAAAAGAGGGATACCATAGTGAGCATAACAGTATTAATCAATTTCGAAATCAATGATAAATTTTGTTCCATTATTGTTTTCGACCCTGTATCTGCCTCCAATTTGTTTGGTGAGTAACTCTATTAGTTTAAAACCAAATCCTTTACTGGAGTTTTTTAGTGTGGATTCAGGTATTCCAACTCCATTGTCCCGGAAAATAAGCGTAACATGATTGTCTGTTACAGACAATGAAATGGTTATTATTCCTGATTCCCTGCCCTTAAAAGCATATTTCATAGAGTTGGTGAACAGTTCATTCAACAACAAACCAAGCGGGAAAATAATTTGAGGTTTCAGTTCAAAATCCTCTATCTCCTCTTCTATATTTATATGCTTTTTTTCAGGGAAAATATGATATATTTTATCGAGAAGATTATGAATATATTCTTTTACTGAGCTTGTCTGATAGTTTTCGGAAGTAAAAAGTTGATTATACAATACACCCATGCTATCGATTTTGGCGATTGCATCATGTAAGACATCATTGCAGTTAACAAGAGTGTCCGTATCTGCATGCATATATAAAAGACTTCTGATCACAGTCATATTGTTTTTAATACGATGGTGTACCTCTTTCAGAAGCATCTCCTTTTCAGTCAGCAGGTTTCTTATATTTTTAGTTTTTGTTTCTACAGTTTCTGAAAGGTTTCTGTTTATCTTTTTTATTTTATAGATAGAGACAGAAACAAATAAGCCTGCGGAACCACCGAATAAAACAGGCACTACAAAGCCAACGATTTTGAAGGGGTCAGCACCTAAGGCGATTTTTTGAAAGATGGAAAAGAAAGATAAGATACAGGCTCCGCCTATAAAACCAGATAAATAAACAAAATATTTATTCATTATATGTTTGTAAAGTAAATGGTGGAGGATTGAGAATGTGAAAATAATAAAAAATAACAGAATAACTTTATTTTTTTTACAACTTATTTAATAATATATTTAATTATTTAATAAGGAAGCAAAGTATCAGTAAAATTATATTTTTTGTGATTAATTAAGGGCAAGTCTTAATTTTAAGTACCACTTTGTTATATTGAACTGATTGTAAAAATAAAACCTCAGGATCATGCAAAAGAACAGATGGCTGATAGCCGCCTCGGCAGTAGGCATACATATCTCAATAGGTTCGGTATATGCCTACAGTGTGATGA
>CAJQOX010000239.1 GCA_905480075.1 uncultured Aureispira sp.
AATAATTTTTAAATCCTTAAACCGGAAAATTATTCTCTATGCTGACAAACTTGAAATGATGGAAAACACAAAATTCTTTAATTTAATCCTTTTCATTTTTCTTCTATTTTGTGCTACCACAAGGGCACAAAATAAACATTATCACTTACTCAAAGATCAGGATGTTAATCTGCAGAATAAGGAACAGTGCAGAACCTACCACAAACGTGCTGTTAATTTTCAGAATCATCCTGCATTAATCCAAAATAGAAAAAAAGCGGAAGATCAAAGCAATCAATGGATCCGGGAGAATGAACACCGGCTGATTAACAGAACAACGAATGCGCTCATTAATATTCCTACCGTAATTCATGTAGTATATAAAAATGCAACACAAAACATATCCGATGCACAGATTCAATCTCAGTTGCAGGTTCTGAATGAAGATTTCAGCAAAACAAACGCTGATTTCAGTACGGCAGTTCCTGCCGTTTTTCAATCTTTAGGCGCAGATGTTGAATTCAATTTTTGCCTTGCACAGTTTGATCCGAACGGAATTGCAACCACTGGAATCACAAGGACTTCAACAACTACAGGAAATATAGGAGATGCGAACTCTTCAAACATTTTTCATTCAGCAAATGGTGGAACAGACAGCTGGGACGATACAAAATACCTCAATATTTATGTATGCGAAATTGACTCCGGCGGATTCCTGCTTGGCTATGCCACACAACCCGGGTCTGCCCCCTCCGGAGAAGATGGAGTAGTAATAGATTATAAGTTTTTTGGCACCACGGGCACAGCTACTGCCCCTTTGGACAAAGGAAGAACAGCAACACATGAAGTGGGGCATTTTTTTAATCTTGACCACATATGGGGCTTTGGCTGTTCTTCGGACGATGGAGTTTCAGATACCCCTGATCAGGATGCTGATTATGGAGGATGTCCTGTACACCCACAGGCAAGTTGTGGCAGCAATGATATGTTCATGAATTTTATGGATTATGTAAACGATGCCTGTATGGCATTTTTTACTATAGGGCAAAAAACCAGAATGTATGCAGCTCTCAACGGCACCAGGATAGGAATAAAAAACAATTCTTCTGCCTGTGGCACATCACCGGTGAATTATGTAAAAAACAACCTGGAACTGACAATCTTTCCAAATCCTGCCGATAAAAATACCGTAAGAATATCCATTGATGTAAAAAGCAACAGTATAGCATCATTAAAAATATATGATCTGAGAGGGCAAATTTTGGTAAAAGGAAGGGTGGATCAATTTGCGGATATAGATGTTTCTTCGCTGAATGCCGGGGTATATTTTGCTGAGGTAATGCTCGACAACAAAAGGGGGATACGAAAGATAATCATACAATAGTAAAGGTAAAAGACAATTAGTGGCAGATTTTTTCTGCCTCTGATTTATCATTTCTAAAAAAGGAGAAATGATTTAACATCAGGCAGAACCTGCATTAGAAGGTTTATAGCCGAACAAGCCATTAGAGATAATAAACTCCGCAATTTCCTCCGTAACATTTTCTTCCCAGCCGCTTTTTCCCTCTTCTATCATTCTCAGGGTTTTAATAGCAAAAATGGTAGTAAGGTCAGGATTATACCCTGAAATATCGACAATATGTCTGTTTTCATGAATATGCTGATACAGGTATTTGATTCCATCAGGAATAGGTAAATTATTGCAGGTCAAGAGTTCACCGGTATTTTTATTATGTGAAGGATAGACATAAACCCTTACATTTCTGGTAAAAATTTCACCATAGGAAGTAATCAACCTTCCATCCTTATTTCTGATAAATTTGGAGTTGATAATTTCGAGCAAGCCACCTGCACCCACTACAATACCAAGTTTCGCAATTCGGTAATTCGAAAGATAATTAATCAATCTTTTGTATTCATTGCAATTGGTAATCATTACTTTCTGCCCGAGGAATTTCAGGAGGTCTACCCTGTCGAGAAAATCCTTTTCTATTACCTCATCATGATCAATACACAGATCTTTGATAGTTATTTCCGATAAAGTATGAGTCCCTCTGGGTGAAAGGTCCGTTTCATTACTGAATTGTTTAATGGCAGAGTTGAGTCTGTCCTGTGTTCTTAGCGTTGCAGGTCTGAAAGAACCTCTGACCACGAGCAGATTTTTTTTATAGAGGAATTCTGAAGGATGTTCAGGGGCACCATATTCGTCGAACATAGCCACATCAGTGAGGCCTTGTTTTACCAATTCAAGCGTAACAAGCCTGTTGTCCAGATTCAAAAAATGCGGCCCTTTTATTTCAAGCATATCGATTCTGACCCTGTCATCAATACCTTCGGTCAGAGAGGATAATATCTTTTTGTAATCCTGATAATATTTAAAGCAGGCATAGATAAGGTTTACACCAAGAATACCTATTGCCTTTTGTTGCAAGGAAGTATCATTATCCAATAATTCAACATGAAAAATAATTTCGTTAAACTGCTCCTGAGGAGTTAGTTGAAAGCGAATTCCCATCCATCCGTTCCCGAAATTAGTTTTATGGTAGTTCAGCGTTTCGATCGTATCGGCAAAGGCAAAGAACAGCCCTTCTGACCGTTCCTTACTAAGCCGGTCGATCATCAGACTATATTCATGATCGAGCATTTTATTTAATCTGGATAAACAGATGTAGCGCCCTGATTTTTCAACACCATATATATCATCACTTACAAGCTTGTCGTAAGCAGAAATAGTTTTGGCAATTGTTCCCGAGGAGGCACCAGCCTTAAAAAAATACTGAGCGACTTCCTGTCCTGCACCAATTTCGGCAAAAGAGCCATAAATTTTTGTGTCAAGATTTATTTCCAGAGCTTTCTGTTCAGGTTCAAGATTTTGTACCGGCATAATTAAAAGTAAAAAGAGAATAATAAATAATATTTGCTCAAATATAAGAAAACCCCCAATCTAACATAATTGAAAGAGGCATTGAATGTTAATATTAATTAAATTAAAGTAAGAAATCATGTTAAATTAAATAAGTTTTTTACTACTTTAGGGATGTAAAAAGCTACCAAGGGTACAAATAAGAAAATAGGATAAATCATACAGCCGTTATTATCAATTACATAGGAACAAAAATTTTATTTTTTTCTTAAGCAGATCCAAACAGCAAATACAGCGAAGGTAGTTGTAGCAAAAGAAATCGAAGACAGGGAAAACCAAATAGTGATGATTCTCTGAATAAAAAACTGATTGTAAAAGGATTTTCAGGTTATAAATGAATAGAAAATATATACTTATTATTGTCTGTTCAACTACAAAATATTATTATAAAAAGGCTTACTGTTAATAATTATTTATTTGGCCCGATACAACATCTATTTTTAAAAACATTAAAGTATAAAGCACTAATATATGAAAGTATGTATACCTGCTGAAATAAACACGGATGAATTGCGTGTTGCAGCAACGCCCAAAACTGTTTTAAGGCTGATAAAACAGGGGTTTGAAGTATTTGTTGAGAAGGACGCCGGGCTTAAAGCTAATTTTTCGAATAAGGAGTTTACTGATTCGGGGGCTACAGTATTAGGAACAGCCAAAGAGATTTATGCCACCGGAGATATTATACTCAAAGTGTTGGCTCCCGGCAATCAGGAAATAGAACTGATGCAGAAGGGTCAGGTTCTACTTAGTTATCTCTGGCCTGCACAAAACCCTGATTTATTGGAAAGATTATCCAAAAAAGGGGTCAATGCCGTCGCAATGGATGCGATACCCAGAATTTCCAGGGCACAAAAAATGGATGTGCTTTCTTCTATGGCTAATATTGCAGGATATAGATCCGTCATTGAAAGTGCCAATTATTTTGGCCGGTTTTTAAACGGTCAGATTACAGCAGCAGGGAAAGTTGCCCCTGCCAAAGTATTGGTGATCGGTGCCGGTGTTGCCGGTTTGGCTGCAATTGGTACTGCAAGGTCTTTAGGTGCTATTGTCCGTGCATTTGATACCCGGATGGAAGTAGCAGAACAAATTGAAAGCATGGGGGCTCAGTTTCTGACAGTGGATATAGAAGAAGACGGATCAACAGACTCCGGCTATTCCAAGGTGATGAGTCCGGCATTTATTGCCGCAGAAATGGCCTTGTTTAAAAAACAAGCGGAAGAAATAGATATTATTATTACCACCGCACAGATTCCAGGTAGAAAAGCGCCTGTTTTGGTTCTAAAAGAGTGTGTTGACACCTTGAAACCTGGTTCTGTAATTGTGGATTTGGCTGCTTCAACAGGTGGCAACTGCGAATTGACCAAAGATGGTGAAATATACACTACAGACAATGGAGTTATCATTGTTGGAAAATTAAGCCAATTGCCTTCGCAGGCGAGTCAGCTATATGGCAATAACCTTTGTCATTTGCTGGACGATATGGGCAAAGCCGAAAACTTTAAAATTGACATGGAAGATGATGTAGTGTCAAGAGCTATGGTGACACATAACGGAGCTATTAACTGGCCTCCGGAACCGCTGCCGGTAAGTCCTCAAAAGAAAAAAGAAGACATAACAGAAGAGATTGATGATGCTCCGACACCTGAAGAATTATCTAAGAAAAAAGCTAAATCAACCTTAATTAATCTGACCTTTATAGGAGGATTTTTACTCTTATTGGGTATGGTCGCTCCCGCTGAGTTCATGCAACACTTTACAGTCTTCGTACTTTCTGTATTTATTGGGTGGCAGGTGATATGGAATGTATCGCATTCCCTTCATACTCCCCTGATGGCAGTAACCAACGCGATAAGCGGTATTATTGTTATTGGCGGACTTGAGCTATTCAAAAATGCAGACATCCCTTTGCCCCTTATAATCTTAGCTGCTATTGCCATTTTTGTAGCAAGCATCAATATTGTAGGTGGTTTTTTTGTAACACATCGCATGCTTAAAATGTTTAAAAAATAAATCCATGATCATAGATATAAAAGTATTACAAACAGCAGCATATTTATTTGCCAGCATTTTATTTATTTTAAGTTTAGGCGGTTTATCTTCTCAGGAATCTGCCAAACGAGGAGTTATTTATGGAATGGCCGGTATGTTCATTGCCATTGCATCTACCGTTGCAGGTTTAGGTGAAGGCGTAAAAGCAGAAGCTTATATGTATATTGGGGTAGCAATAGGTGTTGCTTCCTTGATTGGAATTGTAGTTGCCCGAAAAGTAGAGATGACCGGCATGCCGCAATTGGTAGCTATTTTACATAGTTTTGTAGGACTTGCCGCAGTGCTTGTTGGCTATGGTTCATACATGGATCATATGGCACATATTACACCTGAAGAACTTCAGGAAGCCCCACATATTATCCACTTAATTGAAGTGTTTATCGGCGTATTCATTGGTATGATCACCTTCGTGGGGTCTATTATTGCCTGGGGAAAACTAGATGGAAAAATTCGTAGTAAACCATTATTAATCCCTGGAAGACATGCTATTAATGGTCTGATGGTTGTCGCATGTTTCGTTCTTTGCTACTTCTTTTGCAATGCAGAATCCATCGAAGATGGAATGATGTATTTGTACATAATGACCGCGATTTCTACCTATATCGGGTTTATGATGGTTATGGCAATTGGTGGTGCCGATATGCCTGTAGTGGTTTCTATGCTGAACTCCTACTCCGGTTGGGCAGCAGCAGCAGCAGGATTTATGTTGGGCAATGATTTATTGATTGTCACAGGAGCTTTGGTTGGTAGTTCAGGCGCTATTTTATCTATTATAATGTGTAAAGCGATGAACCGCTCTTTTATTTCTGTAATTTCCGGTGGATTTGGAGATGCTCCTGTTGCAAGCGGTGAACGAGAGATTGTAGGAGAGGTAACGGCAACTACTCATTCTGAAGTAGCCGAATTACTTAAGGAGGCTAATAATATTGTCATCGTTCCGGGGTATGGAATGGCAGTGGCAAAAGCACAATACCCGATTCATGACTTAGTTCAAAGATTACAAAAGCAAGGAAAAAAAGTCTGCTTTGCAATTCATCCCGTTGCAGGACGTTTACCAGGACACATGAATGTATTACTTGCTGAAGCAAATGTATCCTATGATATTGTATTGGAAATGGATGAGGTGAATGATGATTTACCTGAAACTGATGTTGTCATGGTAGTAGGTGCCAATGATATTGTAAATCCGGGTGCTTTGGAAGATAAAAGCAGCCCGATCTATGGAATGCCTGTCATTGAAGCCTGGAATGCTAAACAGGTCATTGTGATGAAAAGATCAATGGCTACAGGATATGCAGGAGTTCAAAATCCGCTATTCTTTAAAGATAATACAGATATGTTATATGGTGACGCCAAGGATAGTATTGATAAAATAAATGCCGCTATTAATGAAGCAGCCTTAGTTTAACACTATCTTTTTGAAAGAAATAAGCACCAACATTGGTTTCAATGAAGTGCTGTACAATGGCTCCGAATTTGTCAGTGATTTGAAATGTACTACAGAAAACAATGATAAATAAATGGATTAAAGGTTCTGACAAAAATTGATTTTGTCAGAACTTTTTAATTTTACGCATGAAGTATCTGCTGCTAAAAAAGCTCTACAGGGCTATAAAAAAGATAGAATTAATTATTTTACTGTTGTTCTAACTAGTGAATTATACATCAAAGGAATACTTAAATCAGGCTTTATCCATTCTATGACTGATTATTTTAATGGAATTATAATTATTCCCTCCTTATTTTTATCTTGGTGTATAAACATTCTGAATTCCAATAAAATTGAAAGAAGAATAAAAATGGCAAAAAAAACAAAATTCTACGTAGTCTGGGAAGGTAATGAAACAGGTATTTTCAAAACCTGGAAAGAATGTCAGCGCCATATAAAGGGCTATGGAGGGGCAAAATATAAATCTTTTCCTAGTTTAAAAGAGGCTGAAGATGCCTTTGCCGGGAGCTATTTTGATGCAATCAGCCCATCAAAAAAGAAAAAGAAACCCGACCCTAAGCTTGCAGGTATTCCTGTTTGGAAAAGTATAGCAGTAGATGCAGCCTGTAGTGGAAACCCCGGATTAATGGAGTATCAGGGAGTTGATACTTCTACTGGCAAACAACTATTTCATATGGGGCCATTGTCAGAAGGAACAAATAATGTGGGTGAGTTTCTGGCATTAGTCCACGGTCTTGCTTTTCTTCAACAACATAAAAGTGATCTGCCGATTTATACCGATTCCAAAATTGCAATGGCCTGGATTAAGGCTAAAAAATGCAGGACAAAAGTTGCAAAAAGTAATGCAAATAAAAAAATATTTGAATTGATTGGCCGTGCTGAGAAATGGTTGAAATCAAATAGTTTTAACACAAAAATCATGAAATGGGAAACCAAAGCCTGGGGCGAAATCCCTGCTGATTTCGGCAGAAAGTAAAAACGATAATTATTTAGAATCAATCTCATTATTTTTTTTCTTATCTTGAGTAAGATTTTTAATCCAAGACATTAGTTTATGATTGCAATACAAATCCAACTTAATTCTAATTTGTTTCTGAGGGACCCTCAGGAAACAAAGTTGGGTAAAAAAATAATAGAGTACAGTATAGTTTTAATAGAAGAATTAGGTTTCGAAAAATTCACTTTTAAAAAATTAGCTAAAAAAATTGAATCTACCGAAGCCTCTGTTTACCGTTATTTCAAAAACAAACACAAGTTGCTGATATATCTTGTATCCTGGTATTGGGAATGGATGAAATTTCAGATAGATTTCAACACCATGAATATTGATGATGCAGATAAGAAAATAAAAATTGTCCTTTCTGTTTTGGTGGAATCTTCTCAGACAAATCCTGCAATAGGTTATGTAGACGAGAACCTGTTACATCAAATAGTAGTTGCTGAATCGAGTAAGGCCTATCATACAAAGACCGTTGACCTGGAAAACAAGGAAGGTTTTTTTTCAAATTATAAAGACCTTTGCGAATGTATATCAAAAATTTTACTTGAAAAAAACCCAAGCTATCATTACCCACATGCATTGGCATCTTCACTGATTGAAATGGCAAATAACAACATCTATTTCGCAGAACACTTACCTTCGCTTACTGATGTAAAAATCAAGGAGGGTAACCTTGAAGACATCAAAGGATTGCTGGAACATTTTGCCTTTTCGTCATTAAGGCAATAATTATCCCTATTCAACAATAATTTCTTTATATTTTACTTCAGAATAATTAACTTGGTTTTAGTCAGAAACGATTTATTTATTTCAGGAACCTGACAGGTAAACAACTCCTTATGTCGAAAAAGAAAATACAATTGCAATATCTGTTTCTTCTTGTTTTTTCAATTTTACTTTCAGGGCAGATAACCGCACAAAGTGAGGAAACCCGAACTAACTGGACTGCGGCAAAAGACCTTTGCAATGAAGACAAATATCAGAAGGCAAAACCCTACTTGCTAAAGGTTTATGCCGAAATGCCCCGCCCACTGTGTTGCTATTGGCTGGCAATGGCATACGATATAGAGGAAAAGCGGGATTCTGCTATTTTTTATTATGGTAAATGCATAAAGAACAGCCGTAAACCTCAGCTTGCAGCATTGGACAATCTGATAAGGGTGCATTTACGCCAACTTGATTTTGAAACCGCCTACATTATAGCCTGGGATGCCCTTACAAAAAACCCCGGTAATGAAGTATTCATAGAAGAATTTAAAGAAGTATGCCTTTGGGCCTATTTTATAAAGCACCTGGGCTTCCATAAACATTACCTGACAAGCACTAAATTACACAAGGAATATCAGGTAAAAACAATTACAGAACAGTCGTTGATAATTAAAAACATCCGCAACGAGGGAGGTCAGCATCTTCATGTAGGCAACCGTCAGCATAAGGGGCATCATGAGATATGGAAATGCCGGTTCAATCACAGCAAAAAAGACATTGAAGTAAAATTTCATTTGCACGATCACAATCTTGATAAGCAAATAGAAATTCAGCATGAGAAAGCAAAGAAAGTATACAACAACAAAGAAGAGGCAATACACATAAGGCTGGGTGCATTAATGGCATTAACCCCTTTTACAGACAAACAAGTACTTGACCTATTGGCATCAGATAAGGAAGAGGTGAGACTATGCACCTGTTCAGAACTCAACTCTGCCACTTCAAAAAAGGTAAAAAAAGCCTGTATGAATGATGCCTCAGAACACATAAAAGCAATGTGTGAGAAACTGGATATTTATCAGAAATAAATCAGATATTCAACAGTCCTTCCGGAAGGTTCATAATTATTTTGTTGGAAATTTCATCTACCTCTATTATCCAGTTTTGCAATAAAGGGATAAGAATAATTTTCTTATGATAATCAACACAGGCCATTTCCTGCTGAGGAAAATCCTCTACAGATTCGATAAGCCCCACAGCACCTGCTTGCTGATCGAAAAGCATGAAACCTTCAAGGAAAGAATATCTGAGTCCTGTATCATTAATCTGCTCATTGGTCAGGCTGACATCCTGAGATCTCAGGTAGATTTTTTTACGGGTAAACAAGGAGGCGTCTTCTTTAGAGTCAATATCCTCAAATTTAAGAATCAGTGCACCTTTACCTCTTAAATATTCAATAAAAAAAGGGGTTTTAGCACCGTGCTGATCAACAAAAAAAGCTTCAACAGCTGCAACATCATTCCAATAACGTTCATCAATGACAGCCTTTATTTCACCACCGAGGCCATGCGGTTTATTAATTTTACCAATTTCGATATAATCCATAGAAAAAGAAAAACAAATTCTTAAATTAAGAAAATTTAATATAATTTTGTAATTGAGAACAAAGGTAAAAGAAATCAATCAAAACAAGAAGAATGAACTGGAAAGCACTGACAAATAAGGAAGAACTTCAAGCTGCAATAGATTCCTCCTATAAAGAAGCTATAGCGATCTACAAACACAGTACAAATTGCGGGGTAAGTTTCATGGCAAAAAAGACTGTCGAGCGCTTTTGGGATCTGGAAATTGAAGCCTATTTTCTGGATTTAATAACCTACCGGAGCATTTCAAATTCTATTGCAGAAACATTCTCTGTAGAACATCAATCACCTCAGATGTTATTGATAAAAGAAGGCAAAGCCGTGTACCATGCATCCCACGGGTCAATAGATTTAGAAAAGATGTCAGAACATATTTAATCATTTAACCACTGCACCATTATCGGAAAGACTTGAAGGGCTGACAAAAATCAGCTTCCCATCTTTATTTTCGGCCATAAGAATCATTCCTTCCGATTCTATGCCCATCATTTTCCTTGGAGCGAGATTAGCCACCAAAACCACCTGTTGTCCGATTACATCATCCGCCTCATAATGCTTGGCAATTCCGGATACGACCGTTCGTTTTTCAAAACCAAGGTCGACAGATAATTTCAATAATTTATTCGCCTTTTTCACCTTTTCT
>CAJQOX010000240.1 GCA_905480075.1 uncultured Aureispira sp.
GTGTTTTGCCCTTGCCAACCACAGTGCACCCTTACCGTAATTTGTTTCTCTTCCATTCAATAATAATTTAATAAAACAAAGGTAAGTTATAATGAAGAATTACTGTAATAAATCCTGGTATGCTTTAAAATGTAATTGACCTGTTTTATGCCAGGACCAATGTTCTCGGGCAAATTTATAGTTTTCCTGGCCTCCATTGGCTTTAGAATGGTTTTTAGCAAATGTAAGAACAGAGCGAATGGAATCTATTTGGTCAGGGTTGTAAGAAGGGTTGCCTGATTTTTTTAAAATACAACCCATATTTCCTGTGTCGGGGCCCAAAACTGTTTTGCCAAAAGAAAAGCCCAATGATATTAAACCTGAATTCAGGGAATCCATTCTGGGTGAAATGAATACATCGCAGGCATTCAGGTAAACCTGTATTTTATTGTCGGGTATTGCCCCCGCATGAATAAAAGAAGCATTCGGGAATTTTATTTTTCTTACTACTTGTCTGAATTGTTTTATTATAAACCGATTTCCGTAGAATGGCCATTGCGCTACATACAACAGATCCTCCTTGTCAGTTAATTGTGAGGCAATAGTTTCTATCAGTTTTTTTTCTTCCCCATTACGTAAAGAACCCAAAACCATAAACACAAATTTTTTCTCAGGGATTTTCAGTTCCTTTCGTGCTGCCTCTTTAGATATATTATTTTCAAGTTTTGTAAACATGATTATAGGAGCGAAAAAATGCTTTTGAGCCTGAGACCATAAATATGAGCCATAAAATTCATCATATTCCTCACGGCAAAATTGTTCCATATGAAAAACAGCATCAGCGAAACGGAATGATAACTCATATAACTTTTTGTCGTTTTCAGCCCTTCTGTGAGGAATGGAATTATGTCGGGTAACAACTATTTTTTTTCCTTGATCTTTAAGTTGAAGAAGCCTGGTTTCCAGTTTTATTAAATCTTCTTTGCTTACTTCTATCCAATTGAATAATGCTTCGGGCCAATGAATATGAATGAGGTCGTAATCCGGGTTTTCGATTTCCCAAAAAGGATTCATCGAAATATCCATACAAAAATCATTTCCGCAGATGGATTTACCATAATCTCTGGTTGCTTCCATCATTTCGTGGACGCTTAGGTTGAGCATGTTGTCCGGGAGTGTTGCGAGGATTTTCATTTCTCTTTAATTAGAGATTCAAATAATTCAATATAGGAATTTGCCTGAACATCCAATGCATATCGTTCAACGGCATTTTGACGTATCCATATTCTGTCATAATTGGTACTTAATGCCTTTTGAATACCAGAAGCTAATGAATAAGCATTTATTTCTGAGCAAATCACTCCGTTTTTACCATCTAAAACCATATCGGGTATGCCTCCAATATTAAAGCCAACCACAGGGGTTCCGCAACAGAGACTTTCTATTACTGTATTAGGCAGATTGTCTTCTATTGAAGGAATGACAAAAACATCAGCCGCCGAATAAGCTAAAGAAACTAAACTTGGATCAGTGATGAAGCCCAAAGGAAATGCTTTTGAGTTATCCAGATTTAATTTTTCGACATTATCACCCATTACTGCCAAGCCCAGATTGTCCATTTCCAAATGATCCAGGGCATTCAATAAATGCTTAATACCTTTTCGGTTGCCATCAACAGAGGCAGCGACAAAGAGGACAATTTTTTTGTCAGGAGGCAGATTAAATTCGGAGCGGGCTATGGCCTTGTCGTAAGGTTTAAATACTGCTGTATTGATACCATAAGGAATGAGTTTATGTTTAGCTTTTGGGTATAATTCCTGTGCATCCTTAGCACAGTTTTGCAACCATATAGACGGGCAGCTTATTGTAAAGTCCTGGTTTTTAAATATTTTTTTCTTGATGTTATAGTGGTGTTGGGTCAAATCTTTAAATGCATCAAAGGGAAAGCCTTTTTCATAGTGATAGCCCCCTGTAAACAATAACATGTCATGAAGAGTCCAAATAATGGGCTTGGTGTTTTGGGAAAAGAAGGAAGGATAGTCCAGGAAATTAGCCACCCAATGAATATTGATAACATCCGCCCACTCATATAATGGGTGTTTTGTAACATCGTGCAAGGTTTCAAAGAAGCTGAACATCTCCTTTGTGGGACGATTAGCCATCTGCTGAGTCCGTTTTCTATTGAAACTTAAAACACGAGGAGCTTTTTTGATGCGTTTTAATAGAGTTCTGGGTTCATATACTTCCAGGAAACGATGAATTTCCGGTACATCTTTTCTCGTTTTTTGAAGTACTAACACTTTTGAATTGGCACCTTGTTCAAGTAACCCTTGATGCAATCTGATACAGGCATTTGCTGCACCACCTTTGTCTGAAGTGCTAAGAATTAGAATGTTCATTGTTTGATTGCCTCCATAAATAATGAATCGGGTTTGCGAATATCTTCCCCAATAGCATCTAGCTCGAAAGTCTTCCAATCGGTGATATTACTATCAAAGGCAGTTTGCACTTCCAGCGATTCAAAACCAATATTTTGTAATAATCTTCCTAAAGAAAAACGATCGTACATACAGAGATGGACTTCTCCGTGCAATCGAAATTGACCAATTTTCAGTGCCTTTTTTTCTTCATCAGACATCAGAAGGTCTTTCAGTTTTTGAAGGTATTTAGTAGGATTCAGAAACCTCATCGGGTTTGGCTTTGGAGAAGGATAATTCCCTTTGCTTGAACTAGGCTTTCCTATGCGGCTGTAAACAAAATCAGCATTCGGCATATTAGATTTTAGATAAGCTCCCATTTCACCTCCCGAATAATTACGAACCGTTTGGTCATACATCTCAATAACCGTCCAATTATAATTGTTCTCAGCATTCTTATTTCCCTCCAATGATTTTTCTAAGAAGGAAATATAATTTCTGGCAATTTGTTCTAGGTCAGGTACTGCAATACGAATAATTCCACCGGGTTTCAAGACGCGATGACACTCTTTAATGAATGCCTTCCCATCTTTTTTATTGAAATGTTCCAATACATGCGAATGATAAACAACATCGAAGGAGTTGTCCTCAAAAGGAACCCCTTGCAATAAATTATGCGCGATGACATTTTTTCCCGTAGAAACAAAATCTAGATTTGTCCAACTATTGTGGTAATGGGTACCGCAACCCAGATTTAATAATTTCATTATT
>CAJQOX010000241.1 GCA_905480075.1 uncultured Aureispira sp.
CAGATATACACAGAAACCTGCTGGGACATAGACTTTCACCCGGCAAACAGCACGATCGTCTATTTATTGAAATCCAATAATTCCCAGAAAAGATCAGAGCTTTTCAGATCGAATGACAGCGGCAACAGCTGGGTATTGAAGGACAATGGCTATTACACTGCAAACAGTACTTCCTCATCGATAGAAAACGGAGGAAAAATCGCCGTAACCGCTGCAGCACCTAACATTGTTTATGTTTGTCTTATAGGTTCTTCCAAAACTAATGACAATGGCTGGATCGGCGTTTATAAAAGTTCGGATACCGGTGACAACTGGATCAAGCAGGCCGGACAGGACGGCGGACCCTATGTGGCAGCGAACGATCCCGGGGTATGGAATGTTGCCGCCTATTCTGATGGATATCATCAGGGTTATTATAATTTTGACATGGAAGCAAGTCAGACAGACTCCAATAAATTATGGGTGGGTACCGTCCGACTGAGTGAATCAGCTGATGGTGGTCAGAGTTTTATGTCTATTGGTGCAGCAAATGGCAATCGACTGGATCATATTCATGCCGACATTCAGGACATTGAGGTGAATGGAACAGATGTATGGGTAGCTTCGGATGGCGGAATCAACCTTTCTACCGATGCACTGACTACACATACTGCCTTGAACCGGGGCATTCATGCTGCCGATTTCTGGGGCTTCAATACCGGATGGAATGAAGACAGCTACACCGGAGGAAAATATCATGACGGGACCTCTGGCTGGTCTGAAAATTACGGCATCGGCAACAGTTATAACATAGGCGGAGTGGAAGAAGCTTCGGGCTATGTTCATCCTATCGAAAGCAGAAAAATGCTGTTCCGGGTACATTATGCCAGTGACAATACCTCTGTAAAGACCATCCCCATCAATTTTGGCGGGCAGATAATCAGTCATTCTCAGTTACCGATACGCCCCAATGAATCCTACCTGCCTGCACAACGCAGCGGAGTCTACTTCGACCCAAGATATGCTAATCATATGTATGTTGGATTAGACAATAAAATCCACAAATCCACTAATGGAGGTAACAGTTTCAGTGACATATATACCTTTCCCGATGCAGCAGGAATGGTTTATGAAATAGAAATTTCCAGAAGCAATCCTGATATTATGTATGCTGTATATAACAAAACCGGTGGATATTGGGACCCCTGTGAGATATGGAAATCCTCAGATGGAGGAAACAACTGGACTGCCTGCGCTAACCCAAGTGGTAACCGAAGAAGGTTCAGGATAACAGTACACCCTCAAGACGCTAATAAAATCTGGGCTTGTACAGTTAGAGGGACAAACGGCAACAAAGTACACTACTCCGCAGACGGAGGTGTTACGTGGACAAATATTACTACTACTACCTTAGACGGAGAAAACCTTACAGACATACTGATTCAAAGTAGCCCCAATGATGTAGTCTATGTAGTATCACAGAATGCCGTTTTTTTTACAGACAACAACAGCAGCGGCTGGACAGACTATTCCTATGGTTTGCCACTGATACCCAAATCATTGCAACTCAACCCCTTTTACAGGGATGCAGAATTAAGACTGGCTTCAGGAGGACGTGGAGTATGGGCAAGGACAATGCAGGATACAAGCTTTCTACCGATAGCACAGCCTATTACCTATTCCGATTCCGTTTATTGTGGCAAGGACACCGTTCAATTTGATTGTTATTCGATTCTGAAACATGCCGGTGCCTCCTGGAGTTGGAACATCACTCCTGCCCCACTCTATATCAGTTCTACCACAGAAAGAAACCCCAAAGTTGTCTTTGGCGGAGGGGGATCTTATGATGTCAGCCTGACTGTAACAGATGCACTGGGCAACACAAGTACAAAGAGTATAAGCGGAATGGTAAAGGTAGAAGATCTCTGTAGTGTGGACACTATTCCCGGACTGGCAATATCCCTGCAAACCAATCAGAGTTATGTCAATGTTCCTGACCTCAATCTTATTCAGCAAGTGGGAATGACCATGTCGGCATGGATAAAACCCGACGGAATGCAAGAGAACTGGACAAGTATTGTAATGAATGATGATGATGCTGCCGGCATCAATTTTTACGATGCCTGTTGGTGCCCTAATCTGCAGTTGGGCTATCATTGGCCCGGAGGTTCCTGGTCCTGGGGAAGTGGTTTGTTTGTGAATGACGGAGAGTGGTCTCATGTGGCTATAGTTGCCAATACTAACAGCATTACGATATATCTCAATGGTGTGGCCTCCACACATACTACCAACCTTTCTCCGGTAGACATCAAAAACATGAAAATAGGTAGTTATAAGGGCTGGGGAAGCCGGAATTTCAAAGGAGAGATAGATGAAGTATGTATCTGGGACCGGGCACTGAGTCGGAATGAGATTCGCGAGCTGCGACACCTGACAAGATCAGGCCCCAATCCTTACAACAACGGGCTCTTGGCCTATTATCAGTTCAACCTGAACTCCGATAATGTTATCCTGGACAGAGTAGGCATCAAACATGCTGCCTTATCCGGAGAAGCCGTAAAAGTCCTGTCCACTGCCCCTGTAGGCGGAGGAAGCAGTGACCGTCAGAGCATTATCGCTGCCGGAAATTATAGCTTCACCAATACAGAAACCGAGATTAACTTTGGGGCAAGCACGCCCAATGATGAAATCGTAGTAACCAGGATCAACCTACCTCCGAACGGCCTGCCTTCATCAAATCCCTATGTCAGCAATTATTGGATTATCAATAATTACGGTACTGCTTTCGGTGCCTTGAATGATCTGCAATTAAAAGCATCTCAGGGAATACCTTCCGGCAACCCCTCAAATGCAATTTTATATAGCAGAGCAGAAAACGGATATATAAACAACTGGATTAATATTTGTGCTGCTGACAATTACACAAATGATAGTTATAATTACAGCTCGGGTTGCAATATAACAGACGGGCAGCAATTTTTTATACAATCTCAAAACAGCAACTCCATAAATCAAAACTACTGGGTAGACACGGTTGATCAAAGCATCTGTACGGGAGAGCAAATCCTGCTGGGAGGCAACCTCCAAAACAGTCCGGGTATCTACTACGATACCCTCCTTGCTTCCAATGCCGTCGACACTGTACTCATCACCACCCTGACAGTCAACAGTGCGGATACGGCAATTAGTCTTATCAGTGGCACCTTAACTGCCAATAGCAGCAGCGGCAGTTATCAGTGGCTGGACTGCAATAACAATTTCAGTGCCATTCCGGGAGCGAATAGTTCATCCTACACGCCGATCACGGACGGAAATTATGCTCTGCAGATTACAGACAATGGCTGTACGGATACTTCAGTATGTATAACCGTGGTAGCCTTTGGAGTTTCTTCCAACAGTTTCGGACATGCCCTCATTTACTATCCCAATCCAAGCAAAGGAAACTTCTATATAGACCTGGGCAAGGAATACCCTGAAATTTCTGTCAGGATATATGCCGTAAACGGGCAGCTGATTCAAAGCCATGCCTTCAATAATTCCAAATTACTGGAATTGGATATTGATGCTGTTCCCGGCAATTATTTGGTGGAGTTGTGGGATGGAGCAATGAAGAAGGCGGTGTTGAAGGTGGTTTTGGAGTAGTACACGCCACCATGAAATTGAAAAATTAAGCAACTTAAAACATCTAAATCTTCGTAATAGCAAAAAAAGAATCTTACCTGCTGAGATAGGACAACTTATTCAATTTGAATATTTAGGTTTTGAAGGTTCTACGAAAGCAAGCTGCGTTCTATTTATTGATATTAAGTAAATATGAATAATTTGAACATTAAATCAAAACTCCTGATAATATGATCGTGGTGAACTGCGAGAACCTGTTGATGCAGACCTGGGTCATAGCAATGAACTGCATTGTCTTCGTATTAGCGAAGCGAACAGCGTCAACTTGTCCTTAGGCAGAGGGAAATTACTTTCACCAAAGGTGTGGCCTCATTTTATTAATACTAATTACACTAATTCCAGTTTTTGCTCAACAAGAGCAAAAGAGTTTGATGATAATGGGCACCTTGGATATAAGGTGCTCTTTATTTTTAGAAGCTATCAAGTTAATACTTTTCAGTCTAACTTACTGTCCCATGTTTGTAGTCATGACCAATAGTATATAATTAGGAGAAAGCCTATACTATTCCCATGAACAATCATTAATTGAGGGCAATAAGTTTGTAACTATGGGCTAAAAGTATACCTTCGTGAATTTTGCACAATAAATGATGATGAAAAACTTGATAAATACCTTTAGTCCCAATCCCAAAAATGACCTCTTATCTGGATTAACCGTCGCCTTGGCCTTGGTTCCTGAAGCAGTTGCTTTTTCGTTTGTAGCAGGTGTAGATCCAATAGTTGGTCTATATGGAGCCTTCATAATGGGATTGATTACTTCAATATTTGGAGGAAGACCAGGTATGATATCCGGTGCCACTGGTGCTATGGCCGTAGTCATGGTATATTTGATACAGGAAGGAAATTCGGTAGGATTGGCTATGGAAACGCCCTTACAAAACCTAGGCGTTCAATGGTTGTTTATCACTTTATTGATCGTAGGTTTTCTACAGATCCTAGCCGGTTTGTTTCAGTTGGGAAAATTTGTCCGACTCATCCCCCATTCAGTTATGATGGGCTTTGTGAATGGCTTGGCTATTGTAATTTTTCTATCACAATTGAATTTATTCAAGACCAACATAAATGGCGAAACAACCTGGCTACAGGGCATGGACATGTTTATCATGTTTGCATTGGTATCCCTGACCATGGCCATCATGTACTTTCTTCCTAAAATAACCACTAAAATCCCAGCTGCTTTGTTTGCTATTCTGGTCGTAACGAGTATTACGATATTCGGCAATTTAGAGGTCGGCACCGTGGGTTCTTTTATCCGTGACGGAGGAGGCTTAGATGGATTAAAAGGTTCATTACCCCACTTTCAAACACAATTATGGGGCTTTGTAGATAGCTTAGATAATCATTGGCGTTTAATTATTTCCACTGCTTTCATTTTGGCAGCCATAGGATTAATCGAATCATTGATGACGCTCAATCTTATCGACGAACTTACCGATACAAGAGGAAATGGCAACCGAGAGTGTATTGCCCAAGGAGGAGCGAATATTTTAAATGGTCTTTTTGGTGGCATGGGAGGCTGTGCAATGATTGGTCAATCGATTATTAATGTAAATTCGGGTGGTAGAG
>CAJQOX010000242.1 GCA_905480075.1 uncultured Aureispira sp.
TCCTTCTTGAAGCCCTGGAAAGTAAACGCGTCGATGCCGTCCAGCCCGGGCTTGGGGGCGGGGGCGGGGGCCGCCATGAAGCCGCCGCCGCCGCCGCCGTTGGTACCCATTCCGTTCATCCCCATTTGTTGCGTAGCCCCCCTGGTGTCATATTCATTAAGTGCACGGAGTCCACACAGCAGGTGAAAACGCAAAAAGTTCCACAGAAAAAAGTCGAGCCGATTCATTTTGGGCATGCTTGCAAAGTGGAACTTATGTACGTGCAAGCTGAACTACCTGGATTTTCCATGTTAAGTGCAGTATTACTATTTTTGCGCCGCTGCGCAATACTGGAGAATTAGTTTCTTGGTGCGATGGGGTATTTACGATGGAGGATAAATTATCGGATGCCGTCATAAAAGTCTTTGTGGACCTGCACAAAAAAGGACTATTATACAGAGGCTTGCGGATGACAAATTGGGACCCTGCCGCACAGACTGTATTGTCGAACGAGGAAGTGATACACAGTGAGGAAAATTCGAAGTTATATCATGTAAGATACAAGATAGAAGGCAGTGAAGACGAGTGGGTCACTATCGCCACTACAAGACCGGAGACAATACTGGCAGATGCTGCCGTAGCGGTGCATCCCGATGATGAACGCTATACACACCTTAAAGGAAAGAAAGTCATCGTACCGATGGTGAACCGTGTGGTACCGATTATTTTTGACAAATATGTGAAGGTAGACTTTGGAACCGGCGCATTGAAGGTTACTCCTGCACATGATATGAATGATTATGAAATTGGTCAGAGACATAAACTGCAGGTAATAGACATATTACATGATAATGGCCGGTTGAATCCCAAAGCAATGTACTATGTGGGTATGGACCGGGAAGATGCCCGCAAGCAGATAGCCAAAGACCTTAAAGCACAGGGATATCTTGTAAAGACAGAGAATTACAGCAACAGTGTAGGCCGGTCGGAACGGACAAACTCGGTAGTGGAACCCAAGCTGACCAAGCAGTGGTTTCTGAAGATGGATAAATTTTCTGAAACGGCACTGAAGGCAGTAGAGGAAGGTCCTGTCGATTTTCTGCCCAAGCATATGTTAAACATGTACCGCAACTGGCTGAAGCCTGAAAATGTACGTGACTGGTGTATTTCCCGTCAGCTGTGGTGGGGACAGCAAATTCCTGCCTGGTATCTGAAAACAGACCGGGAGCAATTTTTTGTGGCAGAAACTGCCGAAGAAGCCTTGGCCCAAGCACAACAAAAATTAAACAACCCTGAGCTAACAATTGAAGACTTTGATCGCGAAGAAGATGTGGTAGACACCTGGTTTTCTTCCTGGCTGTGGCCTATTTCTGTTTTTGACGGATTTGAAAACCAGGAAGAAATGAAGTACTACTACCCTACCAATGTATTGGTTACAGGCTGGGACATTATGTTCTTTTGGGTGGCACGGATGATTATGGCGGGATATGAGTGGGCACCTGAATTGCTGGGTGAAGAAATGAGCAAGAAAAAAGGCATCTTTCCCTTTAAGGATGTCTACTTTACCGGGATGGTGCGGGATAAGCTGGGCAGAAAAATGAGCAAATCCCTGGGCAATTCTCCCGATTCATTGGAGTTGATAAAAAAATACGGTGCCGACGGAGTGCGATATGGCATATTATCAGCAGCAGCAGCGGGCAATGATGTCATCTTTGATGCCCCTTTTGCTGATAAGAGTAAAACAAGTATCAAAAACGAATCGGACCTATGCGGTACAGGAAGTAAATTTTCGAATAAATTATGGAATGCCCTGCGCATGCTGAAGAGTCTTGAAGTTGTTGACAAGCCTGCCAATGAAACCGTATCAAAAATTAATAATTTTGCTGCAAAATGGCTGGAACAGGAATACAGCAAAACGCTGGAATCTGTAGAAAAAAGTTTTGAAAGTTACAGATTGTCCGAGGCCGTCAAGACCTTATACAATTTTATATGGGGAGATTTCTGTTCCTGGTATCTTGAGTTGATAAAGCCCGATTATCAATCACCTATAGACAGACATACCTTGGAAACAAGCATCAATTTCTTCGAGAAATTCATGACACTGCTGCACCCCTTTATGCCCTTTGTTACGGAGGAAATCTGGTCGAACCTCCGGGAGGAACGAGCTGACGGAGATGATTGTACAGTCAGCAGATGGCCCTCGGCGGGAAGCTATGATGATAAATTTATTTATAAGATAAGCCTCTTGAAAAACCTGGTTGGTTCAGTCCGTGATGCACGCAACAAGAATCAGCTGAAGCCCAAGGAAAAGTTAGCTTTGCTGGTAAAAGACAGTGATGCTGCCCGTAGCTTTTTGGCCGAAAGCGGCATGAAGGAAGCTATAGAGTCTATTGCTTATGTAAGTATAGGATTTACTACTGAAGACGAACATTCAGGCGTCAACTTCATAGCAGGCACCGAACAATACTATCTTGTTTTTGAGAAAAAGGTAGATGAAGCTGCAGAACGAAAGGAACTTGAAAGTGAATTGAAAAGACTCAAAGGCTTCATTATTGGTATTGAAAAGAAACTGGGCAACGAGAAATTTGTCAGTAATGCACCTGCTGTAGTCATAGAAAAAGAGCGTAAGAAACTAGCCGACAATAAAGCAAAGATTGAGCTATTAGAGGAGAACCTTGCAAAACTGAACTAGAAAGGCACCTATCAATCCCCATTAATATAAGAGAAAGTTCTTCGGGGCTTTCTCTTTTTTATTGAAAAACGTTAAATACATATAAAAAGCAACATTATTTCTGACAGAACCAAATAACAAGACATTGATTTATATAATTTTAAACGATTTAAAGATAAATGAAAAATTAATATTACCGATTTTTTGAGTTTTACACTTTGAAAATAAAGGAATATTTTTGTTAATGGATAAAGTAATTTAATGTCTTAATACCTATTTATGAAAACAATCTTCTCAATCCTTACACTAGTACTAATTCCCTTTTTGATACAATCACAAAGTGCATGGGCGCCTTCAGGAGCAACCTGGCATTATTCCTATCAACACTTTGCTGACCGTGGCTATGTAAAAATAAGTTATGTTCAGGACAGCACCGTTGGCGGAAAGCAGTGTAAGGTACTGGAAAAAACCAGATACCGATACAGTAATATAAGTTCCACTTACGATACTACAACTATAGGCCTGGCCCTTACCTACCTTGAAAACGATACGGTATATCATTATCACGATAATCAGTTCTATATCCTCTACGATTTCAGTGCACAAAATACCGGCAGCTGGCAGGTAGATACTATCACAACAGCACAGGTTGACAGCACAGGAAACATGATAATCAATTCAAGCAATTACAGATGGATATCGGTATCTTCCGGCGGCAACAATACCTTTGCGGGAAAAATAGTAGAGCGGATTGGATGTATTGACCACTATATGTTTCCTGAAAGTGCCTTGGATGCACATGAAGGAGGAACGTTCAGGTGCTATGAGGACGACAGCATGAGTTATGATATAACATCTACAGGCTGTGATTATATCGTAAGTATAAAATCGTTGGAATCTGAAGAATCATGAATATTGGTATATCCTAACCCTGTGAAGAATGAAATAAACATAGAACTGAAAACTTCTGAGGGGGGCAGCTATGAGATCGGAATATATTCGTCTGTTGGACAACGGATGAAGCGCGTAAAAACATCGGAACAGATCAACAAAATAGATATAAGAGACCTTTCTGCAGGACTATATTATGTCCGTATAAAAGCTGGAGAAAGAAATCAATTTATAAAAAAAATAATTATAAGATAAGATTAGGGATCGACTAAGCATTGATAAGTTAATTATTAAAGCCGTTTCTATTATTTGAAACGGCTTTAATAATTAAGAGATAACAAATTATTTTTGTAACTTGATATGGTTACAATAATGCAGTACAAGCAAACTCATTCAAAACGAAATGTCAACCCCAAGGATTTCATTAATTATTATTATTATTTTGATCAGTCGTTTCTGTAGTGCGCAGGATTCAATTCCTTCTTCACTAACAAAAATGTTTGATCGGGCCAAGGCAAACATCCTTGCCGAGAGAGTAGTCAGTGCAGTAAATACACTTGACAGCATCATCCAAATTACAGATAAAAAGGGTGGCCTTGATGATAAATTCATATTAGAGGTTCTGTTAAAAAAAGCATATGCCATAGAATTGGGTGACAATGACACCATGGCAATACATCAATATATAGAAGTTGTAGACCTGGCGAAGAAAAAATCAAATTACAAAATAGAAGCTGAAGCCTATATCTTAATGGCTTTATTATACGAAAAAAACGAAAGGTATAAAACAGCACTAAACTACCTTGACCGATCAAAGGCACTTATTGATAAATACAATATAGAGATCATAAGCCCAAACTATTACACAAGGCGTTCATCAATTTTCAGGGTGTCAAGAATAAATATTGACAGTGCTATTTTATATGCAAAGACTTCCCTGGCGCTTGCTAAAAAATTAAACAATAGTACAAGAATAGCATCCGGTCATTTGCTTCTTGGCTTGCTATATGCAAATTCGAATTTTTCAGAAGCAAAATTCCATTACAAACAAACAATTCAAGAATACAAAAAAGTCAAGAGGTATGGTTCTTTGGTATCTATGATGAATAACATGGCCGGCTTATATCTGAGGAACGGCATGACAGACAGTGCATTTTTATATTCTGATTCTTCCATAATAATTAAAGAAAAATATTTAAAAGATTCAAAGGGTTTGAATTTCATGTCAATACCATTAACCATTTCAAATATATATTTACAAAAAGGGCAATATGATTCAGCATTGGTTTATTATAAAAGATATCATAAATCTGAACTGGCATTTGAAGCAAAGAAAGATATTATAGGGGTAGAACAAGAGAACTTAAAATATAACACGGCAAAAAATAAAAGAAAAATTGCAGAACAGGCTCAGAAAATAAGGGAAGAGGAGAAGGTGATTTTTTACAGGACAATAATAATCACTATTCTGGTACTTTTATTCTTTATTCTAAGTTATTTTTATTTCAGATTAAAAAAAGCCAAGAATAAAACAGAGCTACTATCAAAAAAAGTACATCATATCAACAAAGACCTGAGTATATCACTCAATCAACAGAAACTACTTTTAAGTGAAGTCCATCACCGGGTGAAGAACAATTTACAGATTGTGATATCTATGCTTGAATGGCAGGCCGAAGAAAGTGAAGATATACCTACAAAGGATAATTATAAAGCAATGTCAAACCGGATTTACAGCATTGCAGCTATTCACAGAATGATGTATCAGAAAGATGTTATTAAGGACATAGGACTAACAGAGTATATTCAAAACTTATGTGAAAACATTCAGGGGTCGGTACACAGCAGAACAATGCCAAAGTTTGATATTCAATGCCCCCCTTTAAATCTGAACCTTGAAACACTCATACCTTTGGGTATTATATTAAATGAATTGATTACTAATAGTATAAAACACGCAAGCTTCCCTGACCGAACCCTGCAGATTAAAATATCCATTAAACCCAAAGAAGATGGATACTTATTGCACTTCAAAGACAATGGCAATGGGCTGCCGACAATAGAGAAAATGGACCAATCTTCCAGTATGGGCTGGTATTTGATTAAAAGTATGCCTAGACAACTGCAAGGCAGTTTAGAGATAGAAAATGACAATGGAGCTATATTTAATATTTTTTTTAAGGAAAAAATTAATGCAGACCTGAACAAATTGATTAACTGACAAGAATAAAACATGAAAAAGTCAAAAATATTAATTGTAGAAGACGAAATACTAATAGCTAACACAATAAGCAGGTACCTGAACAGCAAGGACTATGAGGTGACCGGAATAGCTATAAGCTATGAAGAGGCTTTGGAATTATTAAAAAACGATCAACCTGACCTTGCCTTACTTGACATAAGGCTGAACGGAAATAAAACCGGAATAGATGTAGCGCATTATATAAGAGAAAACCTTTCGATTCCTCATATTTATCTGACTTCTCAATATGATGCTGCTGCATTACAGGCAGCAATGCCGACATTTCCTTCAGGGTACCTGAATAAGCCTATGCAAAAGGAAACCCTGCATTCAACAATAGAGATTGCACTGTTCAACTTTAGTCAAAACAAAAAAACTGAAGAAGGGCAAATACTCACTTTATCAAGCGGTTCTGAAAAACACAAGGTATCTGCAAATAATATAATTTATATGCAATCAGATCACATCTATATAAAAGTATTTTTAAAATCACCTAAACAAATTTTATTAGTCAGAAAGACAATGAAGGCAATGAAGGAAGAACTCCCTTCCAAAACATTCATTCAACCCAACCGAAGTTGTATAGTTAACACAAAATACATAGAAAGCTGGGACAGCAAGATGCTAAAGGTGGAGGGTACTGAAATTTCAATTAGCAGAAATAATAAAGATGCAATTATTACAAAACTGGAGCAAAATTCTTAAAAATAGCTTAATTCCTCTTTATAAAAACAAGAAAATCATACCATTCAGAACATAAAAGCTACCATTCATAACTTTACCAATATTTAATAATCAACTACTGATTTTTGGATATATCTTTATAGACATCAGGCAATACTTCAAAACACCCTTCCCAATTTAAACACACATAAATTGCCAATATAATGTCAAAAATACTAATAGTAGAAGATGAACTAATAATTGCAAATTCGATAAAACGATATTTAACTCAAATGGGTTATGATATAACCGGTATTGCGATTAACTATGAACAAGCTCTTGACTTGTTAGGAAAGATAAAGCCCGACATTGTCTTGCTTGACATTCTTTTGAATGGCAGAAGAACAGGTATAGATTTAGCAAATTACATTCAAACAAACCTACACATTCCCTTTATTTACCTGAGTGCAAAAATTACTAGTGATGTATTTCATTCTGCTAAACTTACCCGACCTTCAGGATTTATCAGCAAACCAATACAAAAGGAAAATCTATATACAACAATAGAGGTTTCATTGTATAATCATATCAACAAAACTGATAAAGAAAAAATAAATCACTAAAATATTTTATAATTCAGCTTTTGACTCTCCAAAAAAAAGAAAGTTTCAGTTCTTTTTAAAGAATTCATTGTTGGAGTGCATTCACCTATTCAGGATTTTCTGGCAAAATAGTATCCTGACTGTTGATATATTCCTATTTTCAAAGTAGACCTTACCGTTCAGAACAAAATACCTACCATTCATAACATAAACGTTCTTATTGATTAGAAATCGATTAGTGAACAGTAACAATCAGGGCAGATAGCCTATTAAAAATTGTAAGAACGATAGAATTAAAATTATCTACAACAAATTTTTTTCAGATTAATAATATTCGAAAATTAACTCCAAACTTTTTAGAAAAACAAATCATGAAAAACGTAATTCAAAACCACTCAGCAAAAGAAAATCATTTTAATTTGTGCAAAAAATTGCAAGAAGCCCTCAGCCCTTTTTTATACATCAAAAAAGTAAAAAAGAATGAAGTCTTATTGTCAGAAGGCGATATCTGCAAAAACATATATTTTATCCGTACAGGT
>CAJQOX010000243.1 GCA_905480075.1 uncultured Aureispira sp.
CGTTGCGCAGCCTCAGGAGGTGTATATTTATCTTGTTGAATACAGCTTCGGCGGCGAGGTAATGATTCTCAGGGGAGAGTTTACTCTTCTCAGGTAACTATTTTTAAGATGAAAAACGGCAGGATCTTTAAGGTGCTGCCGTTTTTTTATTCTTCCAATCTTAATATTTTGTTATCTTTTTTTGTTTCAGATAATAATTTCAAAAATCTTAACGTTTAGGTTTTTAATAAGGATAATGTGATCATCTCTTTAATTTTAAGAATCTCTAAATCTTACCTTTATCAGATAAATTTACTTTTTTGTGTTTTATTGTAACCTTTTGGGAATTCTGTATTATTTATTTAATACCCAACAAAAAATAGTACTCCGGATGTAATTCCGAGGTTTATTAAACACATAATGATTCAAAGTATAAATAATATCTGAATCTTTTTTCTGATAGTAAAATAATATATCTGTCAGGACTTTCTGAAAAAAATTCTTAATAAAAAAAATCATAACAATGAACGCTATGACAAAATTGGTCTGCCTGGTCGCGACTGCCCTTATTTCAATGAATACACTCTCTGCTCAAAATAATCCCAATACTGAAAACGGGAATTCTATAGCCGCAAACTGCAATAAACCCCGTGATAATTTCTATAACAGGTACTTGCACACCGAAAAAATGCCGTTGCCCTATGATCATATACATGAAAAAGATGTGTTCTGGGAAAAACGTATCTGGAGATTGATCAATACCAAGGAAAAAATGAACCATACATTCCGCAATCCCAAAGAACCATTTATCAGTGTGTTACTTGATGCTGCTGACAAGGGGGATATCACGCTATACAGTACCTGGGATGATCAGTTTTCTCAGGCCCTGAATCAGAAGGAAGTTTTTGATCTGACTCACTCTACTGATACCGTATATGTTGTGGATCCTATTACTTTTGAAGAAAGTTATATACCGGTTACCAATGAATTCAACCCGGAAAATATTACTAAGTTCCGCCTGAAAGAGGTTTGGTTCTTCGATGAGGAAACATCTTCTATGAATGTAAGAATTTTGGGTATAGCCCCTGTAATTACCAGATATAACGAGGATGGTTTTGTTCTGAATGAAGGACCTATGTTTTGGGCCTATTATCCAGAACTGAGGAAGGTTTTAGCAAGGAAAGAAGTATTTAATCCTCATAATGACGCAGCAAGGTTATCCTGGGACGATTTGTTCGAAGCAAGAATGTTCTCAAGCTATATTATTAAAGAAAATAACGTACAGGACAGGCGTATTCAGGATTATACCTCAGGGATGAATGCCTTACTGGAGTCAGAAAAGATAAGCAATGGAATATTGAATTTTGAACATGACCTGTGGTCTTATTAAGAGGAACTAAAAACCCATTTTTTGGCAAAGCAGCAAATTTTGTTGCTTTGCATTTTTATTCATCATCCCCCAACAAATGTATCTCTGTTTTTTTCAAGTCCTTATTCACATAACGCAAACTTACCTTCGGAGGGACCGATATTTCCACAATCGTTTCATGAAAATCAAAATTGTCTGTCTCGAGCTTACCCGAAATTGAATTCGCTGTCTCCAGCATACTCAGTATCATGTTAAACATGGTCTTTTCTTCCTGTTCCTTTTTTATCTTTTCTACTTCCTCCTCCGATACATTCAGGAACCTCGAAAAACTTATTTCTATAACCGGGGCGATAGACATACCTATTTTGAATTCATTGGTACGGTAGCCCACCTGTTCGAGTATAGGCAGCACTGCCAGGACATCATTCACAACTTCTATGACCTTCTCTTTTGCAACCGGTCCGGCAGCACTGAGTTTTTCAGCACCCTCTTTTATTTTATTGACAGCCTCCTCCGAAGACTCCTTCAAAAATTGGGAGGTCTTCGACAAGCCATCCATAAAATTCTTTTTAAAATCTTTCATATTATTGTTTTTGAGTAATATGGATCCGTTGCCACTTTCATAATTACAAATTTATCCAATCATCCCATCATCATTTTTGCGTCAGCGATGTGTAGTAGTGTGGCCTTTGGCCACAGACCGCATCAGCTGTTTTTACAGATGTTGCGGGCCGAGCGATAGCGAGCTGCGAAACGTAGCGCCCGGACGCCCAACCTTATAGATGTAAGTCATAAGTAGTAGGTAGTAAGTAAAAAAATGATAGTCAGCCCACGATTCATGGGTAAATATAATTTATTTGCAAAATTCACTTATGACTTATGAAATACTACTTACTACTAATAAAATCAATGCGCCTCCAGCCAGTTTTTTCCCGTATCCATGCCCACCAAAATCGGGACCGACAGGCCTTCCAAAGCATTGCGCATATTTTCATCAATAATAGGTTTTACTTTTTCAAGTTCATCCATAGGCACATCAAATATCAATTCATCATGAACCTGAGAAGTCATCTTGGTTTTAAATGCCCCCTCTTTCAACACTTTGTGAATTTTTATCATAGCCAGTTTTATCATATCGGCTGCTGAACCCTGTATAGGGGTGTTTATGGCATTTCTTTCGGCACCTGAACGGACCATTCCGTTTCGGGAGTTGATATCCCGCAGGTACCTTCTTCGGCCTTTGAGAGTAGAGACATAGCCATGTTCCCTTGCTCCGTTGACCACTTTTTCCATGTATTTTTTCAAGCCTTGATATTGCTCAAAATACTGTTCTATCAGTTTTTTTGCTTCCCCTCGTTTTATGCTCAGGTTTTTCGATAAATTGGTTGCGCCGGCTCCGTAGACAATACTGAAGTTCACGGTTTTGGCATTGTATCGTTGTTCCTTAGTGACCTCATCTATCGCTACACCATAAATTCTTGAGGCGGTAGCTTTATGAATATCCTGCCCTTCCTGAAATGCCTGTAGCATGGCTTCGTCACCACTAATTTCGGCCACAATACGCAATTCTATCTGTGAATAATCCGCTGCAAGGAGGATATGGTTTTTATCCCGAGGAATAAAGGCCTTTCTGACCTCCTTACCACGTTCTGTACGGATGGGAATATTTTGCAGATTAGGGTTCTGTGAACTGAGCCTTCCGGTTGCGGTCAATGCCTGATTGAAGGAACTATGTATTCTGTTCGTTCTGCTACTGACTAATTTGGGTAAGGCATCCACATAGGTGGATTTCAATTTTGCCAAAGAGCGGTAGACCATCAGATCTGCTACGATTTCATGGGTTTGTGCCAGTTCAGACAGTTTTTCTTCGTTAGTAGAGAATTGTCCGGTTTTGGTTTTTCTCCATCTGTAGGGGATTCCCATGACACCGAAGAATACTTCTCCGACCTGTTTGGGAGAATCGAGATTAAAAGTGTTCAGTCCTGCCGCATCGTATATTTTCTTTTTTATTGAGGTTATTTGCAGTTCCAGATCTTTTGAATAAGAGTTCAGGAAAGGTACATCAACATTTACCCCGTTGAATTCAATTTCTACCAATACATCTATCAGAGGTTCTTCTACTTCATTGTATAATTTAAGTAAATCTCCGTCGAGTTTCTTATCAAGTTCCAGTTTCAACTGCAGGGTAATGTCTGCATCTTCCCCTGCGTACTCCTTGACTTTTTCTATGGGGATTTCCCTCATAGTATATTGGTTTTTCCCCTTTTTGCCTATCAGAGACTCAATAGACACCGGAGAGTACTTCAGTAATGTTTCCGCTAAATAATTCAGATTGTGACGACTACCGGGTTCCAAAACATAATGCATCAGCATGGTATCCCAGTATTTGCCTTTAACATGAACTCCATACCATTTTAACATCAAGATATCGTACTTGATATTTTGTCCGATTTTTTCAATTTTTTCATTTTCAAAAAGCATCTTAAATTCCATTACAATTTGTCTTGCATCTTCCTGATTGGCAGGCAGAGGGACGTAATAGGCTTCTTTGACTTTTATTGAAAATGCGATGCCAACCAATTCTGCTTCTGAGGTGTTCAGGCCCGTAGTTTCAGTGTCAAAACAGAATATTTTCTCTTTGGATAATTTTTCGATCAATGCCTTACGTCCTGCATCATCATCCACAAGGTGGTAGTTGTGTTCTACATTGTCTATGTGGTTCGGAACTATACTGCCGGCTTTCTGTCCTGTAGTTTTTTCCTTGGTTTCAATAACATTACCAAAGAGGTCGAGCTGAACCTTTTTGTCGGAGATTCCCAATATTCTTTTTGATAATCTACGGAATTCCAACTCGTTGAAAATTTCCTGAAGGGCCTCCCTGTTAAAGTCTTCCACCTTGTATTTGTCTGCATCGAATTGAATCGGACAATTGATTTCGATGGTTGCCAGTTTTTTCGACATGAGGGCATCTTCTCTTCCGGCCTCTACTTTTTCCCTTTGTTTCCCTTTAAGTTCGTGTGCATGTTCGAGCAGGCCTTCAATATTATCATACAAATCCAGCAGCTTAACAGCAGTTTTTGCACCAATACCTTTTATTCCCGGAATATTATCAACGGCATCCCCCTGCAAACCCAATATATCTATTACCTGGTCTACTCTTTTAATCTGCCATTTTTCCAGAATTTCTTTTTTTCCAAGAATTTCAACCCCGCTACCAAACCTTGAGGGCTTGTACATAAATACCTTTTCAGAGACTAATTGAGCGTAATCCTTGTCAGGCGTCATCATATATACTTCAAAGTCTTCCTTTTCTGCCTGTTTTGCCAGCGTGCCAATGACATCATCGGCTTCATAACCCTCACAGAAAGCAACGGGAATATTAAAGGCTTCTATTATTTTTTTGATATAGGGAATAGAAATCGTAATATCTTCCGGTTGTGCCTCTCTTTGAGCCTTGTAGGGTTCGTACATCTCATGACGGAATGTTGGTCCCGGAAGGTCAAAAACTACTGCTATGTGGCTGGGTTTTTCTTTTCGTAAAACATCCCATAAGGTATTGGTAAAACCGGTAATAGCCGAAACATTCATTCCCTTGGAATTTATCAGCGGGTTTCTGATAAAGGCAAAATGTGCTCTGTATATCAGGGCAAAGGCATCTAAAAGAAATAATTTTTTCATTCTGTGTTTTTAAGATTTCTGTGTTTAAATTTTATGGTTTTATTCTGCAGGGATTACTGGTTTTTCCTTTTTTCCTTTTTTTGGCATCCAACATAATCCTATACCGTAATTTCCATGCTTATAGTTGATTCCATGACCAAAAAACAGGTCTATCTGAAGGTTATCCTTTATCATGTATATCAGCCCGGCATCATAAAGAACCTGATATTCTCTTCTTGATGAAGAATCCCACATTCCGCTTAACCCCACATAAAAAGACCATTTTTTATGCAATGAAAAACTGGCCAGATATGAAAACTGCAGGCCACCGAAGTACCTTCTGTTTCTTAGCTGAGAAAAATCATAATTATGCAGAAACATATAACTGAAGCCGACTTTATCACCAACAGAATGGGCCATGTTCAAAGAATGTTGTGCAGTTACAATATTGGGATGTAAAGGGATATAAGCTTCAGCTACATAAGCCAATTGTACTTTTTTATTGACGATACCCCATTTTAATCCAGCCATCAAGCTACCGTTCAGCATGGTTTCATCAATTCCATGGAATTTGGTAAGAGTAGAACGTATCCCGGTTTTTAATTCAAAGTTTTTAACTATTCCATACCTGAAATCACGTACCGCCAGGCCCCAGTTATCCATGCCATTCATCAAATCCAAACCCAATCCGGTTTCCAACAATAAATAGCCCTTATCAACTGTTACTGCACTATAACACTGACCGGGCCTGTCAGAACTCATGTTAATTTCTTCTTCCTGTGCATATAGAAGGCCGGCTGTCCAGAAAATCAGACAAAATATAAGGGATACTCTCATTATTATTATAGTTTTATTCTATTCGTACATCAAATCTATGTAGATGGGTAAATGATCACTGAATCCACCGATAAACCTTGGTCCTGCATAAGTTCTGAAGGGCTGTAAACCCAGGAATTTAGGGTCTTCCGTCAACAAAAACCTTGCAGCAAAAATATGTGCGCCTTTTTCGTCGGCACGCAAACGGCCAGGTCTGTTTTCGTTCAGCAGAGGTTCAGAAACTATCATGTGGTCCAGGGTGCCCCAGTGGCCCTGATATTTATGAGAACCCATCTGCCATTTTTTTCCTAATGCATGCATGTAATTGTAGAGGTCTCCTTTTTCTACATCTTCTTTTTCCCCCTTGGCTTTGAGTGTCTCTATCAGGCTTTTATTATCCGAATGATCGTTCATATCCCCCATTACCACAACTTTAAGATTGGGGCTTTCTTTGTATAGTTCATCTATTTTCTTACGGACCAAAGAGGCAACATAGACTCTTTTAGGTTCGCTTTTTGCCTGTCCGCCCCATCTTGAAGGCCAGTGATTGACGAAAATACTCAAGGTGTCTTTGCCAATAACCCTTCCTTTAATGTGAAGAACATCTCTGGTTTTTAGTGTTTTGTCAAAGGGGAAGTTGACTCTCATAGATTCGTGTTCTATATATTTAAATTTTGAAGGACGGTAAATAAAACCCACGTCTATTCCCCTTCTGTCGGGCGATTCCTGATAGATTATTTTGTAGCCGAATTTTCTGAGTGGAGTCTTGTTGATCAGGTCTTCCAAAACTTTTTTGTGTTCCAGTTCGCAAAAACCTACTGTGGCCGGGGGTTCCCAGCCGCCAACGGCCATCATAACTTTGTAAATGTTGTTGAGTTTCTGCTGATATCTGTAATAGGACCATCCTTTCATTCCTTTCGGAGTAAAATCTTCGTCCCGTTTTGTGCTGTCGTCTTCAGGAAAAAAGAGGTTTTCAGCATTGTAAAACATGACTCGGATGCCTTTGTTATTTCTTGGTGCATCACTGAAGTCTTTCAGACCGAGTGTCAGATTTGCCTCTGCCTGATCGAGCATCATTTTGCTTTTTTCAGCCGTAATACTATCCTGAGAAAACAGACTGAAGGACAAAAATTGTAGGGTTATTATTTGTATTAAAAAACGCATTTTTACTGATTTTCCTCCGCTTGGAATATTTGAATGTACAAAATAAAGTTTTATTATTACTTTCTCCGCATTCCTGGAATATAATGTGATAATTGTCTGGATTATTTAAGATGAACGAAAAGATTATATGATTTTATTTTCTCCCGAATTTTAAAATATCCTTATTAAATTTCACTCCAAAAATTTGTGAGATCTTTTTTTAATTTATGGCTGTTGAACTGCCCGAACCTCAGAAGAGGGGCTATATAACATGTTTCAAACTGTGCAATAAAGCAGTCTTAAATATAAGCATTTTATACCTGGAAAATTATTATTCAGGATCTCTTTATTCAAATAATGATGTCTGTCTTATTGATGTTACTGGAAATTTAGTTTCACTAAGTCTTGGTTTTTAAATAAATATCAAATTTAATTTTTCAGATACAGCAACATTATTCCAGCTGCTTACGTAAGCTAATTCCGGTGATCACAAAAAAATAAAAATAGTTATCTTACAAACTCTACGCTTTTTCATTTGAATGGAATAAACATCGTTTTACTTATTTGTATTTTTTGAAATAATGCGCAAAATCATTTCTTACTATCTATGCAAAAATACTGGAAATCCACAGAATATGATGTCTCAGAAGCAACAGGCCTTTATCAGGAACTAAAAGTCAACCCGGTCTTTTGTCAGCTGTTGGCACAAAGAGGTATCTGTAACTATAATGAAGCCAGGAAATTTTTCAGACCCCGACTTTCTCATCTGCATGACCCTTTTCTCATGAAGGATATGGAAAAGGCCGTTTTAAGAATAGGCAGGGCTATTGCTAAAAATGAAAAAATTCTTATCTATGGCGATTATGATGTCGATGGTACAACTTCTGTGGCATTACTATATACTTTTTTATCAGGCGTTTACAAAGATATTGATTTCTATATTCCCGACAGATACAAAGAAGGCTATGGTATTTCAATACAAGGAGTGGAATATGCACATCAACATGAATGTTCCCTTATCATTGCCCTCGATTGTGGTATCAAAGCACATGAATCTGTACAGTATGGCAACAGTAAAAATATTGATTTTATTATCTGTGACCACCATCTGCCCGATTCTGAATTGCCGGAGGCTTTATGTATCTTAAATCCCAAACAACCTGAATGTAATTATCCCTTCAGGGAACTGAGTGGCTGTGCAATAGGATTTAAATTGGCAGAAGCCTTTTCACAGTTGTATAACTTGTCATATAAAGAGGCGGTGGAGCCCCTGCTCGATCTTGTGGCTGTCAGTCTTGCCTGCGATTTTGTACCCCTTACCGGTGAAAACCGTGTGCTTGCTTATTTTGGACTTAAGAGGTTGAATCATAGGCCTCGAGTTGGCCTGAAAGTATTGTTGGGTCAAGTCAGTTCTGAAAAAAGATACACTGTCCGAGACTTAGTTTTTCGTTTAGGACCCGTTATCAATGCTGCAGGGAGAATTAAACATGCTTCGGAAGCAGTGAAACTGTTGATTGCTGCCGATGACAATATTGCAAAAGCTCTGGCGGCTTCGCTGATAGCCAAAAACCAAGAGAGAAGGGATATAGAACATGATATCGTTTTGCAGGCTAAAGAGATGATAGAAAGTGATAGTGCCTTTGCAGAAAAAAAAGCGCTTGTTCTTTTTAATGATAAATGGCATAAGGGGGTTCTTGGTATTGTTGCTTCAAAAATGGTAGACCAATACCATAAACCTACTATCGTATTAACTTTATCAAATGGTAAGATCGTAGGATCTGCCCGTTCTGTTTCAGGCTTTAATATCTATGAGGCTATTCAAAAATGTGAGCATTTGCTCCTTGGCTACGGAGGCCACAAATTCGCTGCAGGTCTGTCGCTCCATCCAGAAAATTTCGAGGAATTTATTCAAGGGTGTCAGAAGGTTGTTGCTCAGACAATAACCGAAAGGCAATTACTCCCTGTTCAGCATTTTGATGCCGAAATTTCAATGGGGCAGATTAATAAAAAGTTCTGGAATCTGCTGAAACAGTTTTCCCCTTTTGGTCCGCAGAATATGCGCCCCGTATTTATTTCAAAACACCTGAGAGATACAGGGAATTCAAAATTAATAAAAAATGAACATATCAAATTGGTCGTTCATCAGGATAATTGCAGTTCCGTTGATGGAATTGCCTTTAATATGAGTCAATACATGAATAAACTGGCAAGTCAGCAACCTTTTGATGCTTGTTTTGTGCTCGAAGAAAATAATTTCAGAGGAAAGTCGAGCATTCAGATAAATGTAAAAGATATTCGATTCGAGGCTTGATATATTATTTTGTCAGCAATATTTTATACTTCGAAACCTGAGAATACAAGCCACTGGGAATATGTGATATAGGATTGTCCTGCAAATCTATTCTTTCAAGTTCCGGCATCCTGTTTAATATATCTGTATCCGGGAATCTGCGAAAACTACAGCCTCTCAGGTTTAATGTCTTTATTCCATTGAACAAGATGATTGATTTTGGAAGCTGTTTTAATTTCTTTAATTCACTAAATCGAATTTCATTCCCTTCTGCAAATTGTTTCAACCATTTTTGCTCTTGTAAAACGGTGCTATATTCCATAATGTAGTGATAACCCGCCCCGTGTTTTTTGTACAGATAATGGGCAATTTTCATCCCGTCCCAACATTTTGTCTGATGAGTAATATTTTTTATGCCCTGCATAATCATATTTTCACTCTTTTTGGAAGTAAAAAAACTGAAAGATGAATTAGGGAGGATTATCTTTTCGAAATCAGGAATTCTGGTATAGAATATTTCTTTTATCTCGTCCCTCAACGTCTTGTTTCCAGTATTAATATAGGTGTAGGCAATCAGCAGTTCTGTAAGCAAACTATCAAGCAATTCATTATCTCTCGAAATTTGTAAAGCCAAAGAAATATTCTCATTTTGTTCACTCAGCAATAATTCGGTGAGTTTTCCTCTGTGTTCCGTCAACCACTCAGCAGGGAGTTTAGGATTCAGACAGGTCAGGAGCATTTTTTCTGAAATATAGGACAGTCCCTTCGGAATTGTCGCTATTTGCTGCTTTGTAACCTGTCTTCCCACTATAAGATGTGTCGTCTTTGAAGTAATTTCAGTACTGATTTCAACATCTTGAGCATGCATTTCAGTTTCCACCCAATCTGTCTTTCCCAATATAGCTATACAGCTTTTTTCTTTTATTTTTGAAGAATATTGTTCTATAAGATAGTTTCTTATTGCCTGTGAAAATTCTACATAGTTTATTTGTAATAAGGGGGTAATGAAAATGGGGTCCCCTTCGTATCTGTTGTGCATATAGATATTAAACGCCGCCGCCTTAACCTCTGAACTAGCTTTTTGTTTTTTCAGATGTTTCAATACTTTAAATAATTGTCGCAATCTGTGCAGAGGCAATTTTAAACGAAATCCCAAATCCAGCTTTTCCGGATGTTTCAACTGTTCCATTTCCAGTAATACTGAAGGGAATTCAGAGAAGTGATTGGATGTGCAGCTCAATTCTGTTAGCTTAGTCAAAACCGATAAGGCCTGTGGTAATTTTTTTAAAGGATTAAAACCTAAGTCCAGCTGTTTCAGCAAACGAAGAGTACCTATCTCTTCAGGCAGTTCTTTTATTTTGTTGCCCTTTATTTTTAATGTTTTTAAGTTGTGTAATTTTGTAATTATTTTCGGGAAAACCTCCAATTGATTATTAGATAAAATAAGAACTTCCAGTTTTTTTAAATTGCTAATTGATTCAGGAAGAAATTGCAACTTGTTATTTGACAGGTCTAAATGTTTTAAATAGTTCAGCGAACCTATTCGGTCGTCGATTTCTGAAATATTGTTATAACTCAAATCAAGCTTCTCAAGCCTGGTATGCTTAAAAACTTCTTCAGGAATGTTTTTTATTCCTGAGTTGTGTAGAGAGAGAATGTTCTCCGGTAGAATGTCAGATTTTTTTTTTGCCATAAGATTAAGTAATATTACCGCTTTTTATCCTAATAATCATTCTGTTTAGTCTACAATTCTCTTATATTTGTCAAGCTGTATTTGCAAAGGCGGGAATTGACTCTATATTTTTTATTTCTGTTAATAAATTTTAATCATTATTGTTTTATGAAAAACATACTTATTCCTATAGATTTTTCTAAAAATGCTGAAAATGCCCTGGCCTTTGCTATCTCTTTGGCAGCGGGCTTTGGTGCAGATATACATCTTGTTCATGCTTATCACAGTACCTCACATGCGGGCCACCTGGCAAATGTCGACAGGGTGATAAAAGAAGACAGGGATAAAGAAATGAATGATTATCTTGAGAAAGCCAAAACTCTTGCCGGGAATTTAAATCTGAATGGCAGATGCAGAAAAGGTTATGCTGTGGAAATTATAAAGGATGAAGTGGAAAAGGTGAATGCTGACCTCATTGTTATGGGGACATTGGGTGCCTCTAATGTCAGTAAAAAAATAATGGGAAGTACCACTTCCAATCTCATAAAAAACATTGAAACGCCCATTCTTGCTATTCCAGCTTCTACTGAAAATACAGGTTTTGACAACCTGGTGGTTGCCCTTGATGCCTTGAACAGTCCGGACCCCTCCTTGTTGAACCCTATGATGGAAATAGCTAAAAACTATGCTGCCTCTGTTCATCTGATTCATGTTTCAAAAGAGACCCTGCATACCGATGTTGATCCGGATGTAAAAAATCATCTTTCTGCTTCAGGCCTTGCCTTCTCATTTACAAAAATACTCTCAGAGGACACCCTTGAAGGTATTCTGAATTTTTCTGAAGAAAAGGAAAACTCAATGCTTTGTCTTGTTTCACGTCAAAGAAACTGGTTTGGAAATCTATTTCACAATAGTATCAGTCAACAAATTGCAAAGAAAGCCGCCTCTCCGCTGTTGATTCTACATGACTAATCGGGCCATGTTTGTTTTGTTGATTTTCAAAAAAAGAAAAGGCGAAATCATTGATGATTTCGCCTTTTCTTTTTGGTATATGTTCCCCTTATTTTTTAGAGGAAATGACACCTGCAAGATGTTCTTTTGCAGCTTGTAAAGGAATAGCAATACAGCGTTTTTCCATATATGACATCATACGATTTATCAACTCCTGAACGTCATCGTCCAAAGTGGACACCTCTTTTTTGAAGACTTCACTTATTGCGTGTTCCCTGATAGCTTTAATCTGTGTGGGAACTTCTTTCATCGCTATTTCAATCTGTCTTGCCTTATAGATTTTTCTGAAGTTATTTAAACGTCCCTCTATAATGCATTTAACCGGTTCTAGTTCTGTCTCTCTGAAGGCTATGTTTTTATTAACCAATTCCTTTAACCCATCAATTTCAATGTAGGCAGTAAAGAATTCATTCAGTATTGATGCTTCAATATTGTTGGGGACGGATAAGTCAATAAGTATTTTTTTACCCTTGTCCTCTTGTAATAAATTACGGTATATAGAATTGGTGACCACCGCCTGAGTAGCACCGGTACAGGCTATTATTATATCAAATCCTTTGTGGTATTGAGAAATTTCATTCAATGAGTAATAGGGGCAATTCAGCAATGATGCCAATTCCTCTGCCCTGTTCAATGAACGGTTGAATACTACAAAATTATGGAAGCCATATTTGAGTAATAATTTTCCTACCAAGGTGTTTGTCTGTCCGGCACCTACTAAAAGTATCCGGGCATTTTTTTCAGGCTTTTTAGCAAGCAACTGACGTATGGCCAAAGAAACTACCGATACAGGCTTTTGGCCAATACGGGTGTTGGAATACACTTCCTTTGCTGATTCTATAGCCAATCGAATAGCCAACCGTATTGAGTCGCCGGTAACTCCCGATTTGTAACAACGGTCGTAAGATTCCCGCAACTGACGAAGTATCTCCCGTTCGCCTATTACCATTGAATCTACGGATGAGGCTACTTCAAGTAAATGCGATATAGCAGCTTCGCCACAAAAGGTTAATGAGGAATTCTCTAGATTTATTCCGGAAGGCAAGTCAGCATAAACAAGATTTTCAAAACGGGTTAGAAAATCACTGTCTGTATTTTGTTTTGTGATATAAAGGAAAAGTACACGATTGCAGGTAGATAGGTACATTAGTTCTTCAAGACCTAAAGTATCCTTGATGGTCTGCAGTCTGTGCTTCAGAGTAGTGTCATCATCCAAATCGGGCAGTACAAAATTGCCAATGTTTTTGAGCTGAGTACTCTTGTGCGTGATAGTTAATATTTTATAACTACTTAGTGTATTCATTTATGTTCTATAGTGCTGAAGTATGGGTTCTTTGTGTCCTTAATACAAAAGTAAGGGAAAAAAATTAATTTTTCTGTCATTTTTGTGTCAGTTCATAAAATTGCCCAAGTTATTTCTTTTGTTATTAAATAAGTATAATGCCAATAATGAAATATAGGGCTAATATATAAGAATGTATTCTTTTGATTATCATTTAAATGTCTTTGTTTTTTCTTTTGTTTTATTCTGACAGTAATATGTCATAACCTCAGGTTTTTATTTATTTTTTTTATCATTTTTATTCTATTTTTAAATTGCGGGTACAATTTTCTATATTTTTTCAATTTATTCCTGATTGTGATGTTCTTAAATCAGTGTTTACTTTTCCATAAAAGAGGGCTGCACAATAAAGTACAGCCCAAGGAAAAGCTTCTATCCGGCAACCAATAGAAATGTCTTATGATTAATCTCTTATTTTAAATCGAACCGGTAAGGTATATCGTACTTTTACTTTTATACCTTGCTGTCTTCCAGCAGTCCAGATTATTTTTTTTCTGTCCATCAATTTGACAACCCTTAAAGCCTCTTTTCCCAGCCCTGCTCCCGGGTCTCTGATTATTTTGTAGTCTTTTATTTTGCCTTCTTCTGTTACTACAAACCCGATGACGGCCAACCCTTCATGTTCTATTTCACGAGCAGTGACAGGATAGCTGATGTTGTTGTAAACAAATTTCATCAATTTTTTTTCTGAGCATATTTTTTTTGCATTTTGATCTCCATCAATATCTTCGCATCCCGGGAACCTTGGAAATTGTTCAACATGTATATAAGGTTCGTCCCTTTTTTCCGGCAGAGGTTCTGGTTCTATCACCATATTTTGATATTCTGTTGTTTCTTCGCTCGTCTTGCCGGTATAATCAACCGGTGTATTATTACTCACTACCGCCTTTTGTGGTTCGGGGTCCGACTTGGGTTCCGGTTCCGGCACAATTTTAATTAGCGGACTTTTCTTAACGGGAGGCGGAGGCAGGGCAGGAGGAAGTTTTGGCTTTGGGTGCGTTGTGGGCGGGATTTCTATTTCAATATTTTCAGGTTCGACAACAAAACTTTCAAATACTCTCTCCGTGCTGAATTGTGTCCATCCAAACAATATAAGCACTATTGTTAAGGCAGATATCACCCCAATTAATTTGATGTTTTTTCTATGGTCCAGAATGTCTACTTCTTTATATTTTCTTATTACTGAAGATTCAGAAGTATTGTTTTTATTACTGACCAAAAAATCCCGCTTCTGGTTCAGATAATATTTAAAGGAAAAAATGCCAATTGATATGGACAGACTAACTAATAATAATCCGGAAAGCACCTCAGTGCCATTTAAAATAAGAGGTGAGATAACAAATAATGAATTCATAAGGTATGATTTTGTTTATAAACAGATATTTTATGTAAATTTTCTTCTTCTTATGTAGGGTAATAGCCCAGACATAACAAGGTGTTTTCCTTGTCAGTCCTGCAATAATTCTCTTTTTTTGGTGGAATTTGTTGGTGTGTTATGAATAGTCAGTTTGCAAAATCTATCCTGACAAACAAATGTTATGTGATATAAATTGAAAAGCACCTTTGTGTTGGGGAGTAAAATACTTGTGCTGTAATTAGAGAGATGGCTTTGTTGTTGTTTTTGGTGTGTCAACAATTAATTTAAATAAAAAAAGGCTGCACAAATTATGTGCAGCCTTGTTATCTTAATTGAAATAAGTGATTTCTATTCTTCTTCTTCTTCAGCAACTATTACATCTGAAACTTCAGGTTTTTCTGCCTTTTTCTCAGAAGCGATCACGGGTGAAGAGACATTATTATTTTCCACTTTTTTTTCGGGCATAGCTTCTTTTTCTTTCATAGCCTCTTTTTCTTTCAGTTTTTCTGCTTCCTCATTTGCTTTTTTTACTTTTTCAGCTTCAGCAATATTGATAGCATTCTTAGCTTCAAGTTCTTTAAGAGTTTTGTACATGTCTTTCAGCTTAACTGACTTTGAATCTATTCTTTCCTTGATTAGTTTTGCCCTTACTTCCCTCAATTGCGTTTCAAGTTGAGAAACATCTCCTGAGTTGATTCTTTTGTTTTGAGATTTTAGTTCACGTTCATCCTTGGCAATGGATTTTTCCATTTTTTCAATCGCTTTTAATAAACCTTCAATGCGCCGGGTAAGCCTTCCCTGCGGAGTGCTTTCAGGATTCCTTTTTGTTTTAACGGTTTTAAAAGCAATGTCTATCCTGTCCCAGAACTTTGTTCTTAAAGCCCTGGTTAATTTAGCATTTTTAATTCCAGTTGAAGGCTTTTTAAATCTCCGAATATTTTGTTCAGATTCTCATTTTGTTTGGTTGATTCTTCCAGCGTAATTAATTTCAACATTAATTTGTCATAGATTTCTTTCGCGGAAGTTTCAAAAACAGCATCCTGTGCAGACCTTAATTTTTTTAGTTGCGCAAACAAAACATTTGTCTGGTTTTTAAGGGTGTTACTATGTTCACGGAATAAATTTTTCTCATTTATCTGGGTTTGTACTTTGGCCCAGAAATTTTTCATGACATCCCATTTTTCTTTCGAATACTGAGTCAATGTACTTATCTGATCTTTCAATTCGTTCAGTTCGGATTCGTAATTCCGGAAAAGTTTTGTGGAAAGAACGATAAATATCCATTCAGTCTGCATACGTCCAAGTTCTTCGGCCTTGTCTGAACTGATTCCATCAGGCAATAATGATTTACTTGCAGATAGGGGGGATTCTAATGTTTCTGTGCCTTCAGGAAAGGGTACATGCATGCCTTTTGTCCATTTTTCTGAAAGCAATGCAGAAAAATCTTCAGTAAGGGAATCTCCTTCAAAAATCCATGTTTTGACCATGTTTTCGATGGGTAACAATTCGAAAGCACATAAGACTTCTTTTGCAGTTTCTTCACTGCCCTTTTTTCCCTTTATTAAAATTTTTGTTTTCATATCAGTTCTTCTTGAAGTAGTTAGTAGCCTCTTTATCTCTTATTCTGTATGCTGAGCCAGTATTATTGTTCTGCTCTAAAGTAGTATCAAAATAATTATAGTTTTTTGAGGTTTTTTTAGACAATTAAAAAGTTAAAGTTCCTATACTGTATTTACTTATTTTTTCAAGTTGTTAAAAAATAAAAACCGCCTGCAGCGTATCCTGTAACAGGAAAATAAAAGCGTTCATCCAAATTAGTGTCTTTTCTTGGCCAAACAATAGAAAATAACATATTGCTGTGGCCAGTATTAATGACAGCTAAAATCTGAATAATTTGCGCCATAGCCACATTTATTACACATGGGTTCCCAGTTGTCTCCTACTTTTCGTAAAACGTAATTGTGCCCTTTCGCTCTATCGCAACCAAAAGAACTGTATCTTTGTTCACCGCCACAATATTGACAAAAGGTTTGCCCTTTACTGGTTTTGAAGCGATGTGTGCACATCTTTTTAGCTTCTTTTTCTTCTTTGGCGCACTGTCTTTCGGCTTGTTCCCGTTCTTTTGATAGCCGTTTGGCCTCTTTCTCTCTTTCTTTGGCTGCTTGTTTTTGTTCGCGCTCAATCTGTTTTGCCCTTTCCTTTGCTCTTCGTTGTTCCTCCTTTATGCCTTGTATCTCGGCTTTCTCATTGTCTTTTTGCAGCTGTTCAGGCGTTTTCATGCGCCATTTTTGATTAGGGTAATTGACAACTGACCATATCTGAATTTTTGCACCGTTGCCCTTGGTATTGGCGTCCATATCTAGACAGAAAGCTGGATTGGCTTTGCACTTCAAGTAACCATCTTCATAGACCCACTGTTGAGAGGGTCCGTCGTGTTTTTGCCAAAGGTGGACAAGAGAACCTTCTTTATAGATTGGTCCAACAATATCCAGGCAATAATCCGGATTCAAAGCACTAAGAATACGTCCATTCCTATAATACCATAATTGATTTAATTCGTCATGTTTGGTCCACGCATGAACAGGCTGCCCATTTCGATCCCTTTGTGCCGATACATCAAGGGCTTTTTTGTTGGCCTGATTTAAAATAAAGGTTTGTTTCCAAGCTTTTTCCTTTTCCAATTGTCCTTCTTGAATCAAGCGCCAACGTTGATTATCCCCATCCAATTTGGTCCAAATCTGTATCTTCGAACCATTTTCGCCATTGCTACTGTCAATATCAAGGCAAAATTGCTTGTTGACAGCCCAAAGCAAGAAACCATCTTCGTAGAACCATTGCTGATTGATACCACCGTGTTTTTTCCAGATGCCAACAGTTGTACCATTCTTAAAAGCGCTATCCGAAACATCTAAGCAGTAGTCTTTATTTTTGGCTGATAATAAGAATCCTTTGTCAAAATAAAAGCATTGATTGACCTGCCCATGATAGGCCCAGGCATGTACTCTGTTATCCGTACCCAACTGACCGGGAACATCTAC
>CAJQOX010000244.1 GCA_905480075.1 uncultured Aureispira sp.
TCAGAATATTATAACGATTACGATGGTAATTATGGTAAAAATAATCTCAATTTTGCCCTTGAAATCCTGTTAAAGGCTATAGAGACTTACCCTGATGATTATGGTTATTATACTTGGATTGGAGAAATATATATCAACTTAAAAGATTACAAGAAAGGCGACTTCTATCTAAATCAGTCAAGTAAATTGATTTATCAGGATAAAGACTTATCAGAAACAGATAGAGAAGAGATACTTATTGAAATCAAAGGGCTCAGAAAAATGATAAAATAAACAACGGAAATTGACTATGCAAATGGGACAGTGAGTTATGCTAAATGTATACTCATTCCTTATGTTTCATTCAAAGGTCCAAACGAAAAGTTCATATACGGTTTGATGAAGGGGGGACTGATTTTGTTTTAATTTGTATATTTCTTTGAATAAACTATAAATTTAGAAATGGCTGTCAGGCCCTGTCCTACTAAATAATAAACCAGAGATAGATATGAACAAGTATTTAAAAGTTTCAATTGCACTTTTATCTATTGCTATTATTCAAGCTATTGCAGGGCTTTTATATTGGGGAGAAACCGATTACAGTTCAACAACTAATATCATAATAGGGAGCATTGAAATGTGTATATTATTTGCTTTACTATATAATAGTTTTCGCATAAAAAAACAATCTACATTTTCATTACAACCTTTTGAAAATAATATCGCTTGGTTATGTATACTGTCATTATCATTATGTATGATCGGAGATTGGATAAATAAAAACTTTCCCTATCAGTTTTATCAATTTGGAGAAGTTGTTAAACATGATTATTTGATTGATTCCATTATACCTTTTGGTTTTGGATATTTAGTATTGATATATGCTGTTTTCCTTGTAGCAAGAAAAAATAGAATTAACATCTTATTTGTCGTGCTTACATTAGGAATAGGATTAATCGTTTCTGCATTTTCATATTCTGATTTGTACATAGAGGGTACTGAAAACTATGTTATATATGCAACAGGTATTTACTCTTTAATAATTGGTCTTGTAGGTGTAAGTGGCTTATGGCTATTGCAGGCCTATAGATGGTCAAAGGCTCCCAAATACATTTGGCTGGTTAGTTTTGGTTTATTTTTAGCGCCACTTGCCGATTTCGTCATAGGGAAATATTGGATCTTTGGAAATAATGGTGAGGGTATTTATCCAACTATCAGGAACATAAATTGGATTATATATATTGGGTCTCAGGCATTAGTTCAACATTTACCCCTTTCAATTCAAAAAAATAATACTAGTCTTCATAAAAACTATTTACAATAACCAAGTCTTAATGCCGACTGTAAGTCGAGGCATTATGAATAGCTCTGACCTATAGCCCACAGCAGTACATAAATCACCCGCTAGGTAAGCTACAGGTCATACCCAAGCGTTGTACAGAATTAACAAAAAACTCCCCCCGTTCTCAAGGATGAATTTACGTTTCTTCTTTATTCTTACGTATATGGCTAAATACATGCAAAATAGAACTGATTAATATAAATATAGCTGCTAAAAACAAGAGTTCTGAAGCAAAAGGCCAACTCTGAATTTTAAATAAGGAACCAAAATAAAAAAGGTTGGCTGTAACCACATTTAGAAAAGGAAATCCTCGAGTTAATAGTTTCTTTGACGATGTAATCCAAAAAAATGAAATTGTAGAAGTAATAAAAAAGAATAAAGTTGCCAAAGTAATCATTTCAGAAGCATAAGGCCAAGATTGAAATTTGAAAATTAATCCAACAGTCATCAAAGGGACTGTCAGATTAAATGGCCATTTTAAAACTTCTATTGAAAGATAAGCTCCTTTATTGCGAGTATAGTAACGAAGCAAGAGCAAAATTGTTCCCAGTTCAAAAAGCGGTCTTAAACTGCGAATGTATATAGGTGTAAATGACATTTGGCTAAGGTGATAAAAGTGAATTAATTGTGCACCAAATCCAATAAAGAAAAACCCAAAATAAATACTAATTTTAAGATCTCCTCGGGAAGGGTAAAAAGCTTTGGTAAAAAAAGCAATAGTTCCTGTTAGAAAGATTGAAAATGAACCTGCAAGTAAAAATTCACTCCCATAAGACCAAGAATATAACTTAAAAAAGATCTCAAATAAACGGATTCCAACAGCAAATAAAAATAAGGTAATAATTAAGGGTTGAGGCTTGAACTCCTGAATTGGTACTTGCTCATCTAAAATGTCTTCCATGGGTGTTTTAAATTAAGTTCGAAGTTTTTTTTTAATAATAAAAATCCCTAATAGTACATTTTTTATCTTCTTTTTTTATTTAAAAAGATTTTTTTTATGCAATAGATTATGCTTAAAATCTAAAACTGAACTTAGGTAGACAAATGACGAAATGGATTGTTTTCCCTATTTAATAAACTAACAAAGAGCGAAAAAAAAACTCAGTACAATAACCAAGTCTTAATGCAGACTGTAAGGCCAGGCATTAAGATTAGGTTGCACGAAAGCAAGCCGAGTGAGCAAATCCATGGCTACTTTTTCCATTAAATCATCAATGCCGGAAGCTTAAAAAAAATACTATTTCAGCGTCTCCTTCAACCACTTAAAAAACTCCTTCTGCCATATCAGTGCATTTTGTACTGAAAGAACCCAATGATTTTCTTCAGGAAAGAACAGTAGCTTACTTTTTATTCCTTTTAGTTGGGCCGCATTGAAAGCCTCAAGCCCCTGACCGATCGGTACACGGAAATCCTTGCCACCCTGAATAACCATTATAGGTGTATCCCATTTGTCTACATGTTCTATCGGGTTGTATTCATTAAAGCTTCTTTGGGCAATTTTATTGCTCTTGTCCCAGTAATTGCCGCCCATATCCCAGTTCACGAAGAACATTTCCTCTGTGGTGCCATACATAGATTTCCAGTTGAAAATGCCGTCATGAGCAATGAAGGATTTAAATCTTCCTTCATGAATACCCGCCAGATAAAAACAGGAGTAGCCACCATAACTTGCTCCAATGCAGCCTAAGCGCTCATTGTCAACATAGGGTTCTTTCGCCAGTGCGTCTATGGCAGATAAGTAATCTTTCATGTTCTGTCCGCCGTAATCGCCACTTATCTGTTCGTTCCATTCTACTCCGTATCCGGGCATTCCCCTTCTGTTGGGCGCTACAATGATATAACCCTGTGCTGCCATGACCTGAAAGTTCCATCTGAAAGAATAAAACTGACTCAATGCACCCTGTGGGCCACCCTGACAATATAGCAAGGTGGGATATTTTTTCGATTTGTCAAAGTTTGGCGGGTAGATGACCCAGGTCACCATATCCTTCCCATCGGTAGTTTTTACCATCCGTTTCTCTATCTTGCTCATATTGATACCACTATAGATCTCATCATTTTCATGAGTCAGTTGCATCATCTTTCCGTTTGTCAGGTCAACTGTGTAGAGTTCTGAAGCATGATTCATATCGCGTCGGTAGACTACAAGTGTACTTCCACTCTGACCTACAATTCCATTTACATCAAACTGTCCGTTGGTAATTTGTTTAGGAGGCGCAATTTTTCCACTAACTCCTCCAGGGATTTCCATTTCAAATAACTGTACGGTTCCGCCTGTTGGCGCAATAAAATAGATTTTATTTCCTTCCTCATTGAAAAAGAATCCATTCACAGTACCATCCCAGTTCTTAGTCAGGTTTAGATCTCCATCTTTAAATCTTAGAATAATATCATTTTTATCAGATTCATAACCATCCCGTTTCATCTGCAGCCATCCCAATAATCCTTTTGATGAAAAGGCCGGAGAAGTATCATAGCCTTTGTTCTTAGCCGTCAGGTTACGGGTTTTCTGAGTTTCCAGGTTGTATTCATAAATGTCTGTATTGGTACTTTTTGTATAGGCAGTACCATGAAGCTTTTTTGTTACATACAAAAGAGTTTTACCTAGAGGCCCCCACAGGTAATCTTCCTCTCCGCCAAAAGGCATCTGAGGACAATCATGCGGTTCGCCGGCCATAATGTCTATCGGGCCGATTTTCCGTTGGTCATTGGCCTCAATAAAAACATGGGAAAATTCACCATCTTCCCAGTTATCCCAATGACGATATTGCAGACTTTCATAAATTTTTACATCAGAATTTTTTAATTCAGGGTACAAGTCCTGCCCTGTGACCTTGTTGATCTTTACATTTTTGATAGTGATCTTATTGCTGCCATCAGGTGAAATATGCTTATCGGCAACTAATTCCGAATAATCTTCGATCTCCTTTTTTTCTCCTCCACTAATACCCTGAAGGTAGTATTTGGTACTTCTTTTATTTTTGGAAACATCGTATTTGGAACTTCTGTAAACCAAAAATTTTGAATCCTTTGTCATTCCCACAGCAGAAACCCGGTTGAGTTCAAGCAATTGTTTTGGACTTAAATTTTCCTGAGCGTTTATTGAGAATAAGATTGAAGAGAAGATCAGGATCAGGTAATAATTTTTCATTTTTTGCTTTTGTAAATTAGAAAAGAGGAATTGGTAAAAAATAACACAGGGGATTATTTAATGGCTAAATTAACACAATTAAACAAAAAAGAGGCAAAAAGCGGAAGCTCATTTTGTCTTCTGAATCCGAGGGGAAACTTCTTAAGTACAGGATTGAATGCCCCAGTCTGTATGACCTCTTCCCTCATAGCATTTCCATTGTTTTTCAATTTTGATGACTTTCCATGCTGGCCCGACCGCTTCCAGAGTAAGTTCAATTTTGGAAGTCTTTTGAGAATCGTCCATCATGTTGTCATCTATCAGGCATACTTTAATAGTACCACCTTCCAATTCTTTTTTGCTGATCGTTATCGTTTCATTGCCTTCCTCCTCAGGATTCACCTCATGCGGGTAGTATATTTTCATGATCTGTTCAGGGGTCAATGTTCCTCCATGCGCAGAAAGGAGGTGGTTCAGATCTGTAGGATCTTCTTCCAATGCCCCTCCTACAGCATGAACAGGTTCAGTGGAACTCAGATTTGGCTGCTTGTCAGTATGCAGAGAGTCACTATTTTTATTATTGATTGGGTCATCCCTGTCTGACGTCTGATTACATGAAAGCAGTAAAGCAAATAAAATGACTGTAAATAGTGTGAAAAGTTTTTTTGAGCGCCTCATAATGACCATTTTTTATTCAATCTGTTAGAGAAGTTATCAAGGATAAAATCTATATCATTTTGGTTTAAGTGTTTTGGTTTTATTTTTTTTATAAGATCCTCCACAGGGATTTTTGAAAAGTTCATTAGCAGTTGAAAGACTTCTTTTTTTGCAGAAATTTGTGAAATATTTTTTTGTTTTAAAATTTCAAGATAAGAATCCCTCATTTTTAGCCAATAAGCTATTTCCAGGTCAGAATCAGGTGCAACAGTGAATACAACAATAATGTCTTGCTGAGAGATAGGGTAAACGTCAGAAAACGTATTGTAAATACTCGAAACTTTATCAGTTTGTCTTGCCGATAAAGAAAAACCCGGTTTTACAGGATCATTAAAAAATTTAGATTTATTATCTGCCAATAAATTACTTTCCTTATTGCTACTTTCTTTCCTTCTCCTCTTTGCAATAAACCAAGTAATGATTGCAGCAAAAAAAACGATTAAAAATGTTTCCATAATCAACTAAAAGAAAAGGCAAAAGGCTGCCTGTATTTTTAAATATTAAGCAAGCAGGATTATTATTTGTCATCCCTGCCACTTCTGTCAACGTCTCTGGCAGATGCCTGTTGTGTGCCAAAAATTAGAACATCCTGAATGTTAACATGTGCAGGGCGGGACACAACGTAGTAAATTGTTTCTGCAATATCCTGAGCATTTAGTGGTTTAAAGTCAGAATAGATGCTGTTTTTTGATTCGTCATCGTAGCGGACAGCCGCAAATTCTGTAGAATCAACATGTCCCGGACTGATAGAACTTACCTTGATATTGTGTTTGTATAAATCCAAGCGCATAGATCGTGTCAGAGAATCAACAGCAGCTTTTGTAGCACAATAGGCCCCTCCTCCGGAATATACCTGCGTACCGGCTACAGAACTGAGATTAACAATGTGTCCTTTTTTTCTTTCAACCATTCCCGGCGTAATCATTCTGCTCATATAAAGCAGGCCTTTGACATTCGTGTTAATCATTGCTTCCCAGTGTTCAATATTTCCTTCCTGAACAGGGGCAAAGCCTTTTGCCAGTCCGGCATTATTTATTAAAATATCCACACCAGACCAATCTTCAGGCAGGATACTGAGGGCATTTTTGACAGCTTCAATATTACATACATCAAAAGGGAGGCAATAAATTTGAGTTTCTTCAAATTCCGATTCCATCTCCTTTTTCAGGTTTTCCAACCTTTCAGCCCTCCGGGCAGTGATAATTACTTTGTATCCATTGATAATAAATTGCTGAGCAATGCTCTTTCCAATACCTGACGAGGCACCTGTTACCATTACGACGGTATCAGCATTAGGACTGCGTTGAGGTTCCATTTCTTCAGAAGCCAGGTCTCCTGAAATATCTTCAGCTGATGCCGCACGTACAACAGCAAAGTGTTTATCATTTTCAACCGTTTGAAAAAGGTCTGCATTCAATACACAGGCCTGTAAGTAATTAGCTTTTGCCTGGAGGGGCATCCCCATTTCTTTCTGACAGAAAGCCAGACCTAAATAGGCATCTTCGAATGAAGGGTTGATTTCGAGTGCTTCCCTGAATGAATCAGATGCTTTGTTATAAGCTTTTAAGCTATCTTTCTGAAGCATTGCATATTCAAAATACAAATCCGCATTTTCGTCATTTACCATAATAGCTTTTCGGTAAGCATTTATTGATAGGGACGGTTCGTCTTGGTAATAAGTGGATAACAAGCGGGCCAGGCCGATCAAAGCCCTGCCGTTGTACATGTCAATTTGCAGAATATTTTCATAGGAAACTTTTGATTCTTCATACTCACCTTCTTCAGCCTTGCTTTCGGCAATATGGAAGAGAACATCAATGTCAATGATTTCCTTTTCTTTGTTTTGCGAAAGAGTTTCTTTGAGTTCTTTATTTTCCGAACCAGTGTTTATATTGTCAATTTCCATATCTTCATTTGTTTTTTCTGCAGGAGTATCAGCAGTCAGATCTTCAGTGTCATTTAATCCGGGTTTTTCAGATTCTTGCTTTTCTGTAAGGGTCAGGTCTTCCTTATCTTCATTTAGCACTGTTTTATCATCCTCATTATCTTGATTTGTATCCATTTCTGAAGTTTCATTTTCTGCACTGACAATAGTTTCTGCATCTGTATTCTCAGGGGCATCATTATTAGTTTCATCTAGAGATTCAGGCTTAGTTCCGTTGTTCCCATTTAAGTCTGAATTTTCCAGTATTCCCTTGTTATCCAGGCCAATTTTTTCAAAAAAGGATTGATATCCATCAGAACAAAAGGAATCCCAATCAATGACAGCAGTATTGTTAATTTGACGAATATAAGTGCTGATACTGCCTACGGACATTTTTTTTGCGATATCTTTTTTTATATTAAACTCTTCCTGTTCTGACTCATTTGCATTTTTGGCCATTTTGCGGAGATTAATCCATTTTTCGTACCAATAATCTCTGTAATACATGACATTGTTCAGCGTTTTAATTTTTGTGGGATAGACTTCCATCTGATCCGGATAGCCTTCTTTAGGTCTTCGGCCATGAGTAAGAACAGGGATTATCTGATTATTATACTGTTTGTCGAGTAGTTTTTCAAGGTGTTTAGTCTCATCAATTGATTTAAGAAAATTGTCACTTACAATAAGCAGGCCTGTAGCTTTGTCGTCTTTTGCAATTTGAGTTACTTTATCAGCATTTGGGATATTGGCAATACATTTAATATTGGATTTTTTGAAATCCTCAGAAAGTAATTCTGCCTCAATTTTGTTTTCTTCGGAAAAGAATAAATATACTGTATGATTGTGCATGAAGAGATAAATTTAATAATTGTCTGATGATAAAAATTGTATGGGAAAATGATTTGAACAAAAAAAAGATATATTTTTTGCAAAGTAAATAAAAAGATAAAATAAAGCAATTTAAGGGACTATATTATTCTATTCAAATAGAATAGTTGATCTTTGTTAAAAGTAATGTTTTTGTAGATAATAAAGAAAGTTATTAAACAATTTTTGTAATTTGATTTCTATAAGTCTGCCCTATTTATTTAAAAAAATTATATCTTGGAAGAATTACTTTAAGTTTTAAAAAATTAACTTTTGACGTTTTATAAACTGCGTTCTGTTCTAAATAAAATAGTCTGATTTTTTATCTTAGAATTTTTTATGCATTCATCAATTTAAAAACAACAATTTTACAGATGATTATTAACACACATTTTTTATTTTGAAGGGAACAGTTATTAAATCAACCGGTAAGTGGTATATTGTCAAACTCGAAGACGATCGCTTAATAGATTGTCGAATTAAGGGTAAATTCAGATTGGGGAAATTAAAGTTGACTAATCCTATTGCCGTGGGGGATATAGTATGGGTAGATCCTGAAAAAGGACTTGATACCGGCATGATTTCCAAATTATACCCCCGGACAAACTATGTCCTCAGGCAATCGACAAGAAAGAAGCACTTCATGCATTTGCTTGCTGCCAATATTGATCAGGCTTTTGTTATTGTAACCATTCAGAACCCAATGCTTAAACCCGGGTTTATTGATCGTTTTCTTCTGACTACTGAATCTCACAATATTCCCAGTTATATTATTGTTAACAAGTCAGATATTTATACTGATGATGACAAAGTGATCCAAAAAGGTCTTGCTGCACTTTATGAGGAGATAGGATATAAAACAATTTTGGTTTCTGCTTTCACCGGAGAAGGGATTGATGAATTAAAGGCCTTGCTTAAAGGGAAAATCACCTTGCTTTCGGGCCATTCAGGAGTCGGGAAGTCCTCTATTGTCAATGCTGTTGATAAAGAATTGGATATCTCAACTCAGGAAATTTCAGAGTATTCGGGCAAGGGAATTCATACCACTACTTTTTCTCAGATGTATGAATTGAAAAAAGGTGGTTTTATAATAGATACGCCTGGCATTAAGGAAATGGGTTTTATTAATATGGAACCTATGGATGTGGCACATAATTTCAGAGAAATATTTGACTGTTCTGAACATTGTAAATATGGCAATTGCCTCCATGTAAATGAACCTCAATGTGCTGTAAAGGAAGCTGTGGAATCCGGCGCAATCAGTATCCTGCGCTATCAAAGTTATCTTTCTGTTCTTGATGACATATTTAACCAGAATTACTGGGAACGTCATACCGATTGGTGAATCTACAGATTTAAATCCTTAGTAATGGGTGTTTTTTACTTACTCCGTATAAAAATTTCTTCCCGCATCCTGTTAATCTTGATTTTATAGTCAAAGTTCATATGATAATCTTGGTTTTCGTCGTTAAAAAAGTATATCTTTCGTCAAATTTTATTCGCAATAAATCTATATTAGTTTATGAATCTTCAGAATGTAAAAAAGAAGCTGGACAAAGTCAATCGTTTTTATACTTACCTTGAAAGTAATCAGGAAGATACTTCACGAATAGACCGTGATGCTCTGCTATCTTCAATAAGGTCTTTGTACGATGCCTGTTTTGATGATGCCGAAGATGTTGATGCTTCATTTGTGCCTGTGGCAGAGGAAAATACAGAAAAAAAACATACTGTCAAAAGTTCGGACAAGGGGACGAAACTTGTATTTAACAAAACTTCATCTGATCTTGGCGCTTCAACAATCGTCCAGGATGAAAAAAATAAATCTGACTTTCCTGATTTAGTGGATGCCATCACCGAATTGGAAGATAAAATACCCGATTCCCTTCCAAAAACCAAGCCTGTACTCAAAGAAAAAAAGGAGGTGGTACTTCAAGAATCGATACCCTCTGAATCTACCGCTTTTAATAATGATTATGAAGAGTTGTTTATGTTTAAAGCTGCTGCTGATTTGTCACAGAAGCTTAGTGAAACACCTCTGAAAAATTTAAACAAGGCATTGGGCTTAAACGAAAAATTTCTTTATATCAACGAGCTTTTTTCCGGAGATGTTTCTAAATTTCAGGCTTCTGTAAAAATTCTTAACGAAGGAAAAAGTTTTTCAACTGCCCGTAGTCATATAGAATCTGAGTTGATTGAACAATTTGGCTGGATGAAAAAACAAAAGAAAAGCCTTGCAATGGATTTTGTGAAGTTGGTACGCAGGCGCTATTTATAGGATACCTTTACAGGTTTTTATTATTTTTTTTTAATTATTTTATATCAAAAAATGCTCAGAAAAGTCCTTTTTGAAAATAAAAGTCAATGGCAGACTATCGGGGCTTCAGCTGGAATTTTTACAGGGCTGTTTTTGTTGCTTTTTGCCCTTCAGGTATATCTGGATGTTCAGATTCTAAGCAAAGGGGCAAGGGATGATAATTTTCTTGTTATTAATAAAATATTTGAAAAAAATTATGGAAAATCCCTTGAGTTTTCTGTTGAGGAGTACAAAGAAATCAGTCAACAACCTTTCTTTAATGAAGTAGATGCCTTTGAGTCGAACAGGTTTAAAGTATCCCTTTCAAGCCGGGCTATGGGGTTCAGGACGCTTCTGTTTTTTCAATCACTTCCCACTTCTTTTCTGGGGGTCGACAGTAGTAGTTTTCATTGGAAACATGGAGATAAAATCCCTATTGTTTTATCCTCCGATTACCTGGCCTTATATAACTTTGGTTTTGCACCGAGTCAGGGTTTGCCAAAATTCTCTGCCTCCTCTATTGGTTTTGTCGACTTCAAAATAACTGTTACAGGGAAAGGCCGGCAGGAAACCTTTGATGCCTGGGTCTGTGGCTTTACTCCTAATGTCAACTCCATTCTTACTCCACAATCTTTTATGGCTTATGCCAATCAAAAATTCGGGGAGGAGTCAGAGGCTAAACGGCCTTCTCAGGTAATCGCCTCTACAGATAACCCTTACTCTTTGGCGCTCGAAAATTTTTTGACTGAAAAAAATTACGAAATATCGAGAGGGGGCTTGATAGGTGGTGAACTTAAAACCACCTTGTTTCTGCTTGTTTTTTTGATAGTCATTATTGGGACTATTATAGTAGGCTTGGCCATGTTGGTGTTTATTCTCAATTTTCAGGTCTTGATTGCACAGGCTTCCTCCGATATTCAACTCCTTCTTCAACTCGGTTACAGAGATAATCAAATCGTGGCTGTTCTATCTCGGAACCTGATGTTTCTTTTTGGTTTTGTAGTTTTTTCTGTCATGGCAACCCTTCTTCCTCTCAAATATTTTTTGTCCCTCCTGATTGAAGAGCAAGGATATAGCGTTAGTTATTTTCTAAGCCCCTTCGTTTGTCTCGTCGGCTTGCTTTTTTGTCTGTTTTTTGTGCTGATAAATGTAGCAAGTATTCGCAAAAATGTTCGGTTTCTTGCTTAAGTGATCTACTTGCAGATGTTAAGTCTTAAAAGTAATTTTGAATAAATATTTGTTTTTTTTATCTTTGTCTTTCAAAAAAAAATAAATATGAAATTTACAATTATTTGTTCCATACTCTTACTGATTTATGTTGATGCGCTGTCTCAAACAGGTGTTTACGAATACAGAAGTAAATCTAAAAAAGAAGATATTCAACTCAATATCCGAAGAGATGGTTTCTTTTTTTATAGCCTGAATAAAGAATGGACAAATTGTGTTACTCAGGGAAAATGGAAAAAAGACGGACGCAAAAAAATTGTACTGAATTCCGATTTTCAACTCAGTAATTATGAAGTGGAAGAACTTGTGATTTCAAATCAGGAAGGCAAATCTGTTGTAGTTCAAAGTAATGTAAAAGGGCAGAGTCCAACTACTATCTCCAGTATATTTATTAATGAAGACGAAACTGCCGCTTTTATGTTAGATGGAGAAACTGGCTTTGCCATGATGGAAGAAAAACAGAAAATACTGCTTGCTCTTTCAGGTTCTCAGAGAGACAGTCTTGAAAATATGGACGATAAAAGGTTTTATGTTTTTTTTGGGAAACAGAAAATTAAAACCCTTACTATGATTTTTGACCTCAAGGAAATAACATATACCGTAAAGAACCCCAAGGCAAATAAATTTATCATCAATACTGCCTTCTCGCCAAATTCTGCCTATCATTATATGAAAGATGTTGAGTACTTTTTTGATGATAAATCTATCCATGAATCGGGTAGAAATATTAAACTAAAAAAGAAAAAAAGATAAGGAGAGTCCCGTTGTTTTTAGGTAATAAAAATAAAAAAAGGTTTGCAAAACTTTCGTTCTACAAACCTTATAATCACCAAAAATCAATCAATTAAATCATAAAACCTTAGATGTTTATTTTGCCTTTTAAGACTTGCTCAATATCTAATGTTTTACAACGATAACCCGAAAGTATAAAATATTTCATAAACCACCAAAACTATTTTCATTTTAATAGTTTATTTTTGTTTTTTGTTTGTCAGGTGTTTTAATTATTTTATATTTTCTTTGAGTAATACTTTGTGTTCACCTTTTTAAATTCAATTAATTGTTATGGCTAAGCTCCTGTCTTTCTGTTTGTTTTTCATTTTATTGACTATTATTTCTTGCTCTGATAATACCTCTTCGACTCAAAATGAAACCCTGAATGATTCTGATCCTGTGGTTGAATCCGAACCGGTGGTTTTATCAAATGTTGCTGAATTCGAGATTCAAAAATCAATAAAACGGAACAAATTAAACCTCAAAGAAATTAATAGCCGTGCTGCTGCTTTTAAAGCAGAATTTGGCTCATTATACGATAACTTACCTTATGTCACCTTTATTAATAATCAACTTTACTTTTATGTGATACAAGGTAAATGGGGTAATTCCAACCTAAAGGATGCAGGGAGTATAAAGAAAGGGGAATATAAAATGGGACTCGTTGATGATAAAAATACTATTATAATTCCTGTGGAATATGATAAAATATCTAATATGGGTGGCCTTGCCTATAATCTAATTGAGGTTGAAAAAGGGGGTAAATATGGTGTGTTCGATATCAAGGGGAATGAATTGCTGAAAGCGGAATTTGATGCTTTATTCCCTTATGAAGCGAATGAAAATGTATGGTTACAAATTAAAAAAGATAATTCTTATGGTTGGTTGAATAAAAACGGAGATTTCAGCTTTGATAAAAATTCACATCCTGATAATAAGTTATTTAGTGCACCTGCGGGTTCAGACCTGATTAAAAGCTGGTCTTTTAATTCACAAAATGATTTGTTTCATCCTGTATTTGAACCATTTGTTGAATTTTTTGATGACGAACCTTCCAATGGAAACGGGATTATTTTTACCCCTTCCTATTTGTATAACCTTGGAATTGTTGATGAATTTCAATCCGATTGGATGGTAGTTGAATCTGATTTCGGTCTGGTCAATTCTGAAGTTAAAGTTTCTGCTGTTGCTGAAGATATTAGTGGTTTCAGTGCTTTATGGGCTGTTTTCAAATCTTCCTTTTTAGATGTCCGTGATTATGGGGATGAATTGGAACAACTTATCATCGTATCTGAAGATATGGAACCTGCCGATAAATTAAAATTTACAGAATCAGGTATGATCTGTGGATCAGAAAACAGTATCAGGGCACTTGAGAATAATTTAATAGAAACTTGTCAGATGGGAAAAAATAATTACGAATATTATTCTGAAATGCCGGTTTACAGGTATTTTTCTGTTGATGAAAAAGGGAAGCTCAATAAGCTTGATGTTAAAGGTGATTTCCCCTCTTCAAGAACTACCTTGCTTACTGAAGATCATCTCAAGGGATGTTTTATCAGAGATGTTACCGATGCTGAAATTAATGAAAATGACCTGGACGAAGATTATTTTAATTATGCCATCAGCAGTCATCTGTCCATAAAAGATCTGGACATCATGAGAAATGAAATTTTTGCTGTACATGGCTATATTTTTTCAAATCCCGATTATCAGGAATATTTTAAATCAAAAGAATGGTATAAACCCCTGTATGAAAATGTAGAGGATAAATTATCAGATATCGAAAAGTCAAATATCCGGTTCCTTAAGAAGATGACAAAAAAAATGGCAGGGAAAGAGGGAGAATACACTAAGGCTGAATTTTCAGTTTATGTTGCAGCAGGTTGATTTTTATTATTGAATCATTACCCTTATTAGTAATTATGCTCTTCAAAAAATTTATCAAGCTTTTTTTCTTGCTTTTAATTCTGTTGACGGCATTTTTAATAACAACTGCAGGTTTCAGGCACTTCTATCCTTTGTACGGAGTTTCCTCTTTTATGCAGGGGAAACAACCTTTTTTTACTGTTTACCTTCCTGCGGTATATGGTCATGTTCTTACAGGTGGCTTTCTGATGTTTATAGGGCTTTTGGGGTTTTCTGATTTTATTAGAAATAATTATATCGGTTTCCACCGACTGACAGGAAAGATATATGTTGGCCTTATTCTTTTTGTTTCTGCACCCTGTGCCTTTGTTATGGCCGTTTTTGCCGATGGGGGGGCACCTGTGAAAATCTGTTTTGTTCTGTTAACTGTTTTTTGGTGGCTTTTTACATGGCGTGCCTATTTTTATGTAAAAAAAGGAAACCTTACCGAACATAAACAATTTATGCTGAGAAGTTATTCCCTTTTACTTTCAGCAATTTGCCTCCGGCTTTATTCTTTTTTTTGGGTCTTGTCAGGGGGGACTAAAGGTCCTGAGGTATATGTATATCTTGCCTGGTTCAGCTGGGTGCCCAATTTAATTTTTACTGAAATCTATCTGTATATCAACAATAAAAAAAAGCCACACAATATTTATTGAGTGGCTTTTGTATCTGAATAGTAATTAAGATTTTTTCTTTTTCTCCTTAGGTGCGGGAATCATTGTCCATCGGAAAAGCCCCTTGTTCAATATCTGTTCTATTACTAATTCATCTTTTTCTGACCGTATTACCCTGAAATCATTGAACCCATTAAGTCCTACAAATTGTATAGAGTCATTTTTAATGTGATAATTGAAAATCCGGTCGTTTCCTCCCATTTCCATCTTAAAAACATTGGTAATTTCCATTACTTTTTTTGTTTTTTCATTTCCTTTGGCATCGACAATTTTCTTGTTCTTTTTTTCTTTGAAAACAGAAAACTCCATCGTCACATCTCCAATAATTTGTTTTACTTTTAATTCTTTACCATCTTTAATCAGTTTGTCACATTGCCATTTATTCACCTTTACAATAGTTTTGGCAATCTTCTTATCTTCTTTGTCCTGTGCAAAAGTTTGTGTTCCTGAGAGAAAAATTAAAAAAATTACAAACATACTTGCATTGAATAATTTTTGCATAATATTTAGTTTTATCTACAGTTATAAACTGTTTTTAAGATTTTAAATAAATTGTTGAAAAGGATGAAAACATCTGACTATATAAAGGACAATAAATAATAAGAGAAAACCAATAAGTTTCAGATGGATTAATAATTAAGATAACACAGATTTAAATAGAAATCAATTTTTATGTTCTATTATTATACCAAAAAAATAATTTTAAGGGGTTTTTCTCAGATTATGACGTTCAGGCAGGTATTATGTATAGAAAATGAAGAAAATAATTTGGTTTTGCTACCGGTGTAAATACCAATTCAGTTTTTCAGAACTTAAAACCAAGGTATCTTTTTTTAGTTTTGATATTTTCATCATCGGGAATTTAGGATTTTGCGGGTATTTTATACTGTCCCCCTCGATTTTATATTTAACACTGTCCGGTGGTGGCGAGGGTTGTTCATTCAGGGTTTTTATTCTATATCCCTCCTTTGTAAATTCATACTGAGGGTATCCCATGTATTCACCAGGCATTACCCTTCCGTCATTAAACCTGAAAGCAGTAACCTTCCAAACGCCGTAAAAGGTATTTAATTCTGATTCCTTTTTTGCAGACGCTGAATTTTTAGTAGTTTTACATGACAGCATAATTAAAAAAAATGATGTCGCAACAAGTATAGTTTTCATGATTCACCTTATCTTTAAAAATTTTTTTAATACAAGAAAGATAATTTCCCTTATTTATCGGCTAATATATGTTTTATTTGTTTTTTATGAAACAAGAACAAGTTATTAAAGTATAATTTAATAAGAACGGCTGTAGAAGTTTTTTATTTTATGATATTCTTATCCTAAATTCAACTTTCTTATGAAAAGGACCTTTGCCTCTTTAGCAATTTTGTTTATTTCCCTATGTAGTCTTGCACAATCCGAGGATTTTCAGCAGGCCATGAATACGGGGGAAGAGGCACTCTCTGCCCGTCAATACGGGCAGGCAATACAATATTTCAGCCTTGCAGTAAAATTAATGCCCGAAAGTCGTGAAGCCTCTTTGAAACAAATGCAATCTGCGATCCTAAAACGTGATTTGTCTGTTTTTAAGAGTTCTATTTTGAAATTGGAATCACTGAATCATCCTTTGTCCCTCAATGTTTATATTACCTATTCTCAATTGGCAAAAAAACAGCGTATCTATAATGATGGACTTAAAATGTTAGAAAAGGCAGAAGAAAAGCATAATAAGCAAAAAACTATTTTTTTGCACCGTGCAGCTATCTTCCTGAAATTAAATAATAAGGCGGAAGCAATTAAATCTTTGAATGAAGCTTTGACTCTTTATCCGGGAAGTTTGGATGTCATCCATAAACTGGCAAATATATATATCACCATCAACAGCCTCAAAAGCATATCGTATTTTAAAAAATTACTCGGGGAAGAATTCTATAAAGATGCCGCCCTTACTTCCCTTGCCCTCTTATATACCAACCTTTATGAAGAGAATCCGGAAAACAATAAATCCGATTTGATGCAGGCGCTCAGCTATTACAATCAATATATCCAAAGACATCCGAAGGATCAGGAAACCCGGGCAATAATTGAAAATATCAGAATTATTCTTGAATAGAAAGAGCTAAAAAAGACACTTTTGAAGCCTTGAAAACAGCAGCTGATTTAACAGCTGCTGTAGGCTATTTAGCATAAGGGTCTCCTGAAGAAATTCCCTTCCGTGATTTATTTCTTATTAAAGTTCAATATTGTGTTTTCAATGATCGAACAACATTCATTTAACTGCTGCTGATTCATAACCAAGGGAGGGGCAAACCTTATTATGTTACCATGTGTTGGTTTTGCCAGCAGGCCGTTTTTTGCCAGGGCTTTACAAATATCCATAGCCGTAGATGATTCAGGCGTGTCATTTATTAAAATGGCATTCAGCAATCCTTTTCCTCTCACTTTGGAAACCAAATCAGATTTTTCTACCAATACATTCATGCGCTCACGGAAAAGCAAACCCAAATTATAGGCATTGTCAGCCAATTGTTCTTCGCGAACAATTTTTAATGCTTTCATTGCTACAGCACAAGCCATTGGGTTTCCGCCATAGGTAGAACCATGCTGACCGGGTTTTATGACATCCATAATCTCATTATTTGCCATAACGGCAGCAACAGGATACATACCTCCGGAAAGCGCCTTGCCCAAAATAAGAATGTCAGGTTTTACATTGTCGTAGTCAAGGGCCAACATTTTGCCGGTCCGTGCAATTCCTGTCTGAATTTCATCTCCTATAAACAAAACATTGTGCTGTCGACATAAGTCATAAGCTTTGGAAAGAAATCCGTCGTCAGGAACATTGACTCCTGCCTCTCCCTGAATAGGTTCTACCAAAAAACCTGCAATGTTTTCCGAATCTGCATTCAATGCCTCTCTTAATGCGTCGATATTGTTGTACGGGATAGAGACGAATCCTGGTGTATAAGGGCCAAAACTACCTCTTGCATCCGGGTCGGAAGAAAAAGATATAATGGTCACCGTTCTTCCGTGAAAGTTTTCGCCGCAGACAATTATTTTTGCCTGATCTTTTGAGACACCCTTTTTTTCATAGGCCCATTTGCGGCAAATTTTGATAGCTGTTTCAACTCCTTCAGCACCTGTATTCATAGGAAGGACTTTATCAAATCCAAAATATTGAGAAACGAATTTCTCGTAAACACCTAATTGGTCGTTATAAAATGCCCTGGAGGTCAGGTTCAGAGTAGCTGCCTGTTTGTTGATCGCCTCTACTAATCCTGGATGACAATGCCCTTGATTTACAGCTGAATAAGCAGAAAGAAAGTCGAAGTACCTTTTGCCTTCAACATCCCATACATAAACACCTTCTCCCTTTGCCAAAACCACTTCAAGGGGGTGGTAATTGTGGGCACCATACTTGTTTTCCAGTTCCATTAACTCTGCAGAACTCAGCTTTTTTGTCGTTGTTTCCATTTTTTTTATTTTTAATCAGGTCTTTTAATAAGAAATATTGAAATTTTTGCCTTCCTGAGCATCTTATCTGTAAATTTACAGGATGGATTACTTGAAAAATCAATCCATTATTGTAATTTATTGAAAATTAATACTTTAGATTGTTTTCCATAGATAGTTAATCTTTTGAAGTACAAAAATAATAAAAATTGAGACTATATCGTAATTTAGTAGCAGCGTCTATTGATGCTTTGCAAAAAATATTCTCTGAGAACAGACTGGCCGATCAGGTTGTTCAGTCGCTCTTACGTTCCAATAAAAAATGGGGATCTAAAGACAGGCGTTTCCTCGCGGCGACTGTTTATGATACTGTTCGTTGGTATCGTTTGTATTATGAAGTCTATGGTAAAAAACCCGTCTCTAAAAGTGAATGGTGGCATGTTTTAGGAATTATGTGGCTTACTCAGGATAATGAATTGCCACAATGGGAAGAGTTTTCAGCTTTGGATTCGCAGGAAATCAAAAAGAAATTTACCGAACTTTCCATGATCAGGAAAATAAAGGCATCTATCCCTGATTGGCTCGATGATGTAGGATTTTTGGAATTGGGAGATAAATGGAAGGATGTTTTAACTGCTTCTAATCTTCCTGCACAATTGGTGCTTCGTGCAAATACCCTGAAAACCACACGGATGGGATTTGTGAATGAACTGAAAAGTAAAGGCATCCTTACTGAGTTGATGGATATCCCGGCAGGTGTTTTAGTGCCTGTCCGCAGAAAATTGACCAATATGCCTTCCTATGAACGTGGTTACTTTGAAATTCAGGATGCGTCATCTCAACAAGTCGCTCCCTTTCTGGACGTAAAAAAAGGGATGTATGTGGTGGATGCCTGTGCCGGGGCAGGAGGTAAAAGCCTGCATATAGCTGCACTGATGGAAGATAAAGGAAGGATTCTGTCGCTCGACGTGGAAAGTGAAAAGCTGTTTCAACTTCAAAAACGGGCTAAAAGAGCAGCGGTCAGTATTCTGAAAACACAGGTAATTAAAAGCAAAAAAAGTATCTTGCAATTACATAACTTAGCCGACAGGTTATTATTGGATGTCCCTTGTTCGGGACTTGGTACCCTCAGGCGCAGCCCGCATATCAAGTGGAGATTTAATCCAAAATTATTGAAGAAAACCCTTGTAAAACAACAACAGATTTTACAGGATTATTCTCCGATATGCAAGTCGGGGGGTAAAATGGTATATGCAACCTGCAGTGTTTTACCTTCTGAAAATCAACAACAGATTAAAACCTTTCTTTCTTCTCAGGCAGGTGCTGATTTTAAACTGGTTTCTGAAAAATCTATTCTTCCTCAGGATGAAGGCTTTGATGGGTTTTATATGGCTTTGCTGGAAAAGAAAGAAACACTGGGCGGCTGGTAATTTATTCTTTATTTTCTGAACTCAGATGGGATTTTCAGAAAGTTAAACCTTTGATTTTGTTTCATATGGAATAATTTTTGTCCAGTAACCATGAACGGACCTTTATGTAAACTAATTTGACAGATTTGTTCTGAGTAATCAGGACTTTTGTTCTGTCATTACACCGCCCTTCCTTAGAATCGTTTAGTACTAATTTATAAATCCCCAATTTAATAGAAAAAAGTTTTTTTAAACCTCCTGTCTTATTTTATCATTGTGCATGTCTAAAGGTATTTTTTTGTAAATTATGACTATATTGGGCTTTATTGGAGTAAATACATATTAATTTAACGTCCCCTTATTATGAAAATGAAATTATTTATAGGTCTGGTCTCTTGTTTTTTTGTCATTTTATGGACTGGTTGTGAAAAAGAACCTGATCCTGAAGGCACCTCACTCGAGTATGTTTATGGCGACAATCAGCTCGGATATATTACATTGAATCTTTCTGATTCACTTGTTGTAAGGGTGTTGGATCAGAATTCAAATCCTTTTCCCGGCCTGGAAATTTCCTTTGCAGTTGACAGTAGTATATATGGAAGTTTGACTTATGAGGCGGTTACTGCTGACAGTATAGTGCTCACGACGGATAGCCTTGGATATGCCACGGTTATATGGACACTTGGGTCTCATGTTGGTACACAATATGTTACTGTTACAGCAAATGGACTGACCGGTTCTCCTATAACTTTTTCAGCAAACGGGATTCCGTGGATGCAGGATTCAAGAGATGGACAATATTACAGAACTGTTACTATCGGCAGTAAGGTCTGGATGGCAGAAAACCTTAATTATTCAGGTGCTCCTTTTACCTCTTTTTATTATACCGGCAATCCGTCAGAATTATACGGCAGGTTATATACCTGGGATGATGCAGCTACTGTTTGTCCTTCCGGTTGGCATCTCCCTACTGAAGCTGAGTTTACAGAATTATCTGCTGAAATTGGTGGTTCTGAGGTAGGTTCAGCTATTAAATCAATAACCGACTGGAGCCTTGGGGGAGGTAATAATCTGTCTGGATTAAATGTCTACCCTGCTGGGGAGGTGAATTCTGTTGACACGTCTTACAGTGGATTTGGAAGTGAAGCAGGATTGTGGAGTACTGAGGTGAATAATGCTACTTCTTCCTGGCGATATCGATTGTTTAGTGGTTCTGTGGTAATTACTAAAGGCATTGCTGATAATACTGTTGGCTTATCCTGCCGTTGTATTGAAGATTGATCTTTAGCTAAGGATTTATACTCATCATCAATTCATTCATAGATTCTGTTTTGCCAAGCAGAATGCTTGAGAAGCAGTCAATGTATTTTTTTGTATTTTATACTTCGATTTATGAAGTTTTTATACTTTTTAGTTATTCTATTAATGTTTTGTCCTGAGGCTTCTGCTCAGGGGAAATCTGAATCGGCAGATATTATTCTTAAGTCTGCCTTAAAAAAGGCAAATAGAGAAGGGAAATCTGTATTTGTGATGTTTCATGCTTCCTGGTGCGGGTGGTGTCACAAAATGGATGAGGCGATGAACGATACATCCTGTAACACTTTTTTTGACGACAATTATATCATAGTTCATCTCGTCGTAAAAGAACGTGGTGAAAAATCAAAGTTGAATACTCCCGGTGCTGAAAAATATCTCAAAGGGAATAAAGGGGATAAATCAGGCCTTCCTTATTGGCTGATTCTGGATAAATCCGGAAAAGTTTTGGCCAATGCACATGCACAAACGGATAAAGAATCGAACCTGGGTTGTCCGGCTACTGATGAAGAAGTTGACTATTTTGTAGGGAAGCTAAAACAAACATCTTCATTGACTGATGATGAACTTGACATTATTGCTATTCGATTTCGCAAAAACAATTTCTGATTTTTCCTTACAGGAAAGGAGTCTCTTTAACAGAGAAGAAGCAAGCAGTTATAAACTCAACCTTTCTGTCTGACAAGCCGTAAATAAAATGCTGTAATAGTAATTGCTACACTCCCGAAAACATAAATGGAGTGCTTCAGCAATAGCTTATGCATTTCTGCACCCACTACATCATGTATATCTATTCCGCTAAGGACACATCCCAAAACAAAAAGGAATTTTACCGGCAGGTTGAGTTTATCAAAATGAAACATCAGATAAACAATCAAAGGAAGAGTAAAAAGATAGGCATTTTGGCTACTGAAAGCCAACAGGGGAATCCAGGAACACAGCAAGGCAAATTCAGAAGTAAATGAAAAAGGGATAAATTCCCCTTTTTTCATAAATTTCAGAAAACCAAGCGCCATTATTCCAAGTACTAGGAGTTGATAGAATTTTTGTGAAAAAGGACTAGTCAATAAATACTGAAGGGGAGTATATCGTGCAAGCACCGAAAAAATGGTATGATTCGCGTCAGCCATTAAATCCTGTTTTCCCGACATCTCAATCATTAATTCGTTAATCCATCCATCGTACAATCCTGTAAATTGTTCCCATGATGGATAAAAGACAAAGGGAAGGAAACCAATAAGCAATGACCATAATAAAGTATAAAAAATGGAACTGAAACGTTTTTTAAAAAATAAATAAGGCAAAAATATCAATCCGAAGGGTTTAATGAAAAGACTGATTCCCAGTATAGCCCCCACAAACTTCTGCCGGTCTTCCAAATAAGCTTTGATCATTAGAACATATAATGCCAATAATAAAAGATTCACCTGACCAAGGTGCCAATCAAGGTGTATGTGCGGGATTACACTAAGAACAGAACATATCAGAATTATATTGATGGATTTATTATTTTTTTTTGCCCAGGACAACGCTGCCATAGCATCCAAAGCCCATAGTAGCAAGGCTGTCAGAAACAGCCAATATATCCATTTTGAGAGCCCGAAACCCAGGCAGACGAAGGGAATAAAATACAAAGCCGCAGGAGGGGCATATTTGTACACAAAGTGACCGTCACCTTCCACCCTGTAGATGGCCGATCCCTCAATCATTCGTTCTGCTGTACGGAAATAAACCTCAAAGTCAACTAAATCAAATCGTAGATTGATGAAGTCGCCTGTCAGACTGATAAGGCTGAATATAATTACAGAAAGTGCCCATAGATATCTATTCATGATACCAAATTGTATTTTCTTTTAGCTAATCCCGCCACCTTTTAATCCTCTGAAGTATTAGTTAGTAAACTGTCGTTTTTTTTAGTGTCGAATCCAAGTGCATCCACCGCCTTCTTAATCCTGTGAATAGCTTCTGTCAATTGTTCTTCAGAGGTAGAGTAGGCAATTCTTACACACTCATTTGCCCCAAAGGCAGACCCTGCAACAATAGCAACGTGCGCATTATATAAGATATATTCACAGAAATCAATGGAATTATTAATGGTTTTTCCCTCAAAGGATTTCCCATATAAATCACTGATATCCGGAAAAACATAAAAGGCACCTTCAGGATAATTTACCTTAAAGCCATTAATTTCTTTTAGTAAATTTATTACAAGGTCTCTTCGTTTTCGGAATGCAGCATTCATTTTGTTGGTAGGCGTCATATCACTCAGCAGCGCATCGGCTGCAGCTTTCTGACCGAAGGCATTTGCTCCTGAAGTGAATTGCCCCTGCATCTTCGAACAAGCTTTTGCTACCCATAAAGGGGCGGCCATATATCCCAGTCTCCACCCGGTCATAGAAAAACCTTTGGAAAATCCGTTGATGATGATACAGCGGTCTGCAATAGATTCAAAACTTGCAATGCTGAAATGCCCTTCAGAGGAAAAGTTGATGTACTCGTAAATTTCATCCGCAGCAATAAGGATTTCAGGATGCTTCTCCAGTACTTTTACCAATGGCTCAAAGTCTGATTTTGTATACACTGTCCCTGTAGGGTTGCATGGAGAAGAAAACAGCACCATTCTGGTTTTTTCAGTGATAGCATTTTCCAGTTGTTTTGCTGTAATTTTGAAGTCATTTTCTATGGTAGCGTTCACAAAAACAGTTTTTGCACCGCTCAAACGAATAATTTCTTTGTATGAAACCCAGTAGGGGGCAAAAATTATTACTTCGTCCCCTTCGTTCAATAAGGACAAAGACAGGTTTGCAATACTTTGTTTTGCCCCGTTAGATACCACAATCTGATTGCTGTTGAAGTTCAGGTGATTGTCTCTTTTAAGTTTTGTAACTATTGAGTTCCTCAGTTCAACCAAGCCAGGTACAGGCGTGTATTTTGTATACCCTTCCTGAAGCGCTTTTGATGCTGCTTCCTTAATATGATTCGGGGTGTCAAAATCTGGTTCGCCCAAACTGAGATTGATTACCTTATGCCCCTGACTTTTTAGTTCACGGGCCAGTTCAGACATTTTGATAGTGGCAGATTCTGCCATGTTTTTTAAGCGGTCAGAAACATACATTGCAGGATTGTTTTTGGTAGTTTAAGTTATTTAATCTGTTATTATTTTAGTTTTTTTCCTTTTCCTTTGCCTCGTCCCATAGCAAGTCCATTTCATCCAATGCTAAATCTTGCAGATCTTTTTTAGCGTGTTTTTCGATGTATTGAAATCTTCGGATAAATTTTTTGTTTGTTTTTTCAAGGGCAGCTTCGGGGTCAATTTTCAGGTATCTTGCATAATTGACAAGTGCAAACATGACATCACCGAATTCATCGGCAATTCGTTCTTTACCTTCCCTGTCATCAATAGTAAGTTGCAATTCTCCAAGTTCTTCTTCCACTTTATCCCAGACGTCCTCAATTTCTTCCCATTCAAATCCTACCTGTTTTACTTTTTCCTGTATTCTGTAAGCTTTTACTATAGCCGGTAAACCCTTGGGTACGCCCTGCAAAATTGACTTTTTTCCTTTTTCTTCTAATTTCAGTAATTCCCAGTTTTTCTTTACAGTTTCTTCGTCTTCGGCAACAACATCACCATAAATATGAGGGTGGCGATGAATCAGTTTATCACAAACACTATTTAAAACATCTTTTATGTCAAAGGCATTTTTTTCGCTGGCTATTTTCGAATAAAAAACCATATGTAACATCAGGTCTCCAATTTCTCCTCTGAGTTCCTCCATATTCTTTTCCTGAATAGCGTCAACCAACTCATAAGTTTCCTCAATTGTCAGAAGACTCAGACTTTCCAGGGTCTGTTTTTTATCCCAGGGGCATTTTTCCCTCAGGTCATCCATGATGTTCAGTAATCTTTCAAATGCTTTAAGTTTTTCTTTCATTTGTTGCCTTCTTGTATTTAGTAGTAAAGGTAAAAATAATGTTTAGAATGAAGGATTCATCATCAGGAATATATTATCAATGAATGGATTTATTAATTTTTAGAATTATTATTTCAGATAAAAAAAACTGCTATTCCTCTTCATCATAATGTTGCCATTCTTCTATAAATTCTGCCTCAATATCCCTGAAGTCTTCATATGATGGAAATACCAGTTCTTTTACTTCAGATTCTGATTCTTCAGTATCATTGAAATGATGTAGTTTAGTCCTCTCATCTCTGAAGTCTTCCTGGATTTCACTGTTTGAGAGAGGGGAAGAGGCTAAAAACAACATTTTTAATGCTTTTACATAGTATAAACTATAATTTTCTTCTTCCGTTCTTTTGCACAGTCTAAGCATCATTTGTTGAGGAACATAACTGTATTGATAACCATCTGCCACCAAAGATTGAAATAAATCGTGATTTAAATCGCCCTCTTCAATAAAGGAAAATTCTTTGAATATCCTGAAATGCGAGTCTATGTTTTCCTGAAGGGATTGGTATTCAGGTATTTCCGAAGCAGAGAAAACAAAGGAAGAACGTAAAAAATAGCCTCCTTCCTGTACGTCAGGCAGTAATTCCTTGTTCTCTGTAGCCTGAAGCATCTTATTATAATTCCTGAATACCACATGATCGAAGAAACCCGGCGTAACATTGTCGGGGAGTACTATGTTGAACCCTTTACTGTACACATCAATATCCATTTTTGTTTGTCGTTTCTTTAATGTCGAAAACTCAAGTTCTATTCTGGATTGTGCATCATTTTTACTGAATTTTTTGCAGTAGGACGTATCATTTCTTTTATATCCTTCTGAAACAAGTGCAGTATAAATCTGTTTCATCTCCCCTTTCTGAGTTTTTGTATCCCCTTTGATATTATCCTCGGTTTGAGATTCAATGCTATCTCCGGAACGCATAAAATATAAAATTATCACTACTGCTGCCACAACAGCAAGCACTACATAGATTGTGTCCATTTTTATTTGTCTGTTAAATTTTTTTTCCCTTATGAATTCTTTACTGTAAATATACAATGCTTTTATCGTTTTTTGTATAGCCTCGTAAATTCTTAATTTGTATATCAACTTTTTTATTATTTTTATGACTTTTTAATGTAATTTTTTTGCTGTTTGGTAATTTGCTTATCAGATTACAGCCAAAATTTTGTATTATTACATCGAAAAATATTTTTCTTTTGACTTTTTCAGAAATTTTTAATTATGTGTCGATTTTTACTTTTTTTTGTTTCAATTGGTTTTTTGTTTTTTAATTATAACTTAACGGCACAATCTTTAAATGAAGATTTAGCAGATGTTACTATTAATTCTTCCTTCCCTCCATCTGCAGATTTCGAATCCGATCTGACATCATCTTGTGTTGGGACTATTCAATTCAAAGACCTTTCTTCAAATACCCCGGTTAGCTGGTTGTGGCAGTTTGGTGATGGTGGTCTATCGACAGATCAATACCCCATTTACACATATGTCAACAGTGGTACTTATACGGTTACTTTATATGTAACAAACAGTCTGGGCGTTGATACTTTAATAAAAACAAACTATATCAGCATAGAGAAACCGAATATTAATACAGCAATTAATGCTGAAACCTGTATCAATTCAACGGCTACGTTGTCAGCAACTAATGGTACAGGAACTTTGAGATGGTACGATGGAGCCAATACGCTGGTACATACCGGGGCTACCTTTACTACACCGAATCTGGTTGCCAGCAGTACCTATTTTGTTGAAGATGTACTCCAGACAACATTAATTGATTTTGCCGGACCCAAAGATGCTGCCACAGTAGGAAACGGAGGGTATCATGGCAGTGGTTTTACCGGAGGGGTTAACTTTACAGCAGCGAAAGCCTTTGATGTGATTTCTGTTTGGGTGGATGCCGATGGTACTGCCGACCGGACTATTTACCTTTATGATGGTTTTGTTGCAAGTGGACAGGGGGGAGTCAATAATACTGTTTTGGATCAAATCACGGTGAATATTCCTGATGGAAAGTCAAGAGTACAATTGAATTTTACTGTACCTGCTGCCGGAGATTATTGTTTGGGGGGCAATCAAATGGATCTTTTTCGAAATAATGGGGCTGCTAATTATCCTTATTCCCTTGCCGGTGTCCTTGATATGGTCAGTTCTACCACTACTTCGAATGGTTATTATTACTATTTTTATGATTGGGAAATTGGTCTGAATACCGAATGTGTAAGTGCAAGAGTACCGGTAATTGCCTCCGTGGTAAATGCTGACTTCTCTGCTGTAGTCAATGGAGGTGCCGCTACCTTTACTGATATTTCAACCGGTGCAACAAGTTGGTTATGGGACTTTGGGGATGGTAACACATCTACTGTTCAGAATCCGATCCATACATATAGTAGTAACGGACCGCATTTTGTTACGCTCTCAATTAATAACGGTACCTGTACTTTCTCAGACTCTGTTTCACTTTCTGTCGGGATCGAGAAAATTGCTGAAAATATGACCTTGTCAATATTTCCTAATCCGGCTTCTTTAGAAACAACTTTGTCATTCAGCCAGAATTTACCTGAAGCACTTTCACTTGAATTATTCAGTACAGAGGGTAAAATTCTAATGAAAAAGAGGATGAAAACAGGTGATACTTCTATTACACTTGATTTGCATGAATTGAGTCCTTCTATGTATTATATCCGCCTCTTTACCAATGAAATTAATGATGTCCGTAAAATAATGGTCAGGTAAAGAAGCTCCTTCAGGTTATAACGACTGCCTCATCGGTTTCTTTTTTAATCTTATTGGTATTGGGCTTTCCTTCGATTGAAGGACTGTACAATTGTGATATTTTTAACAATGCCTGGGCGTGGGGTCCCTACTAAAATTCGTATTATTGTTGTTGTTTGGAATTTAATTTTGTGTCAGTTTTTAATAAATTTATATAATATGAGACTTTCTTTATTAATCAGTATTGTTTTTGTTTGCTTTTTATCTCCTAAATTATTCTCTCAGGATTATTCTGTGAATTTTTTAAAAGGGCAAAAACAATTTATTGCTGATGTAAAAGGCTTTGATTCTGAAGATTTGAAAGAGGATGAAATTTTTAATAACAGATTTTATCGCTTTGTTCAATTTTACTCAATCCCGACAGATATTCAACAGGATGAAATTAAAGCAGCAGGTATTATTCTTCTGGAATATATCCCTAATTATGTTTATATTGCTTCTCTTCCTGTTGGCATCACCTCGTCTGAGCTTTCTGATTTGAACATAAGGTCCGTTGTATCTATTAATAATACATACAAAAAAGGAAAATTACTTGAAAATGAAGCCTATCCTTCCTGGTCTCTGGAAGGTAATTATGTAACGCTTACCATACGGTTTTATCAGGACGTAAACTTCTCAGTTGCAAAAGCAGAACTCAAAAAATCAGGCATCGGCACCATGGAATCTATGGAACATGCCAATATGGTGGTTGCACAGGTGCTTCCTCAGGAAATTGAATCCCTTGTCAATTCTCCTTATGTTCGTTATGCAGAAGTTATTTCCGAACCCGGCAAACCGGAATCTGATGACGGAAGAAACCTGCATCGTGCCAATGTTATAGATGGTGATTACTGGGGTGCCAGGAATTATGATGGAACCGGTATTACTTTTGCTATTAATGACGATGGATTTGTTGGTCCTCATATCGATTTCAAAGGCAGAACAAATCAACAGGATGTTGCCGGAGATCTTGCCGGTGATCATGGCGATATGTGTACAGGGATTGCAGGAGGTGCGGGTAATCTTGACCCGCTTATGCGGGGTATGGCTACCGGGTCCTATATTCATGTACGACAATATTCAGCTGCTATGGGGGGGACAATTCCCCTGTATCAGGATAGTGCTGTTCTTATTTTCTCCTCGTCTTACAGTAATGGTTGTAATGGAGGGTATACAAACACCACATTATTAGTTGATCAGGAAATCTATACTAATCCAGGGCTCTTACAGACCTTTTCTGCCGGGAACAGCAATAATAATGATTGTGGTTATGGTGCCGGAAATCAATGGGGAAATATTACCGGAGGACATAAGATAGGCAAGAATGTTATTGCTACTGCCAATCTGAGTGAATTGGACGTCATTATTAACAGTAGCTCAAGGGGGCCTGCTTCAGACGGTCGTATTAAACCGGACCTTGCGGCTCATGGCAACTCACAGATGTCTACAGATCCTGACAACAATTATGCTCCCGGAGGGGGGACTTCAGCTGCAGCTCCCGGAATTTGTGGGGTGACAGCTCAATTATATCATGCCTATAAAGACCTGAACGCAGGGGCAACAGCTCCTTCGGCATTATTAAAGGCGGCTATGTTGGTTACGGCCAATGACCTGGGTAATGATGGCCCCGATTTTATTTATGGATGGGGAAAGATCAATGGCCTCAATGCTGTGAAATTATTGGAAGAAAACCGCTATTTTTCAGCTTCTGTAAGTCAGGGGGATTCTAATTCTCATAACATTGTTATTCCTGCAGGGGTACAGAGAGCAAAAATAATGATTTACTGGTCTGATAAAGAAGGGTCAACAACTGCTTCAACTGCTTTGGTAAATGATCTTGATGCTACAGTAAATGATGGTGTTGTTACTTATCTTCCCTGGTTGCTCGATCATACTCCCAATGCAACAACCTTGGCATTGCCAGCTGTGAAAGGTGCTGACCATCTCAATAATATGGAACAGATCGCTATAGATAACCCCACTGCCGGCACATTTACACTCGATGTTTCAGGTACGACCGTTCCTTTTGGACCTCAGGAATATTTTGTTGTTTATGAATTTATGATGGACGATATTACGGTTGTTTACCCCGTAGGAGGGGAGGGGCTTATTCCCGGAACGACAGATCGTATTCATTGGGATGCCTATGGGACATCGTTGTCTTTTCAGGTAGAATATACTGATGATAATGGTGCTTCCTGGAATACTATTTCCAATGCTGTTTCAGGTGCTTTTCGTTTTACTACCTGGACAGTACCCAATACTATTTCCGGGCAGGCAAGGGTCAGAATTTCAAGAGGTGCTGCCACAGATGAATCCGATGCGAATTTTAGTATAATTGAACGTCCTCAGAATATCAGAGTAAACAGAGTCTGTCCAAATATCAGTGCCATTCAACTGGCATGGGATTCTGTTCCCGGAGCAACATCCTATGATGTTTTTATGCTGGGACAGAAATATATGGATTCTATAGGTACAACTTCCAGTCTTAATTTTAATGTTTCAGTAGCAGATATTAATGACGAACAATGGTTTTCAGTCAGGGCTGTAGGTCCGAATGGAATCAGGGGACTTCGGCAAATTGCTGTTAATTATGCAGGTAGCTCAGGCAGCGGGTCTGTTTGTTTTTTATCCTGTTCAGGCGATAATGATGCAGGGGTGGCTAGTCTTGATGCCCCTTCGGCTATACTTGAAACCTGTAGTGGGGCAACAACAGCTACCGTTAGTATTACTTTAGAGAACTTAGGTCTTTTTACTGAGTCCAACTTCCCGGTCTATTATAAATTTGGTACAGACCCTGTAGTAACAGAAACTTATACCAATTCTTTAGCATCCGGGGCGACATCAACTTTTACTTTTAGCACTTTAATTACACTACCTGCTGCTGCTGCCTATGAATTAAAAACCTGGACAGGCTTATCAACAGACAGTACCCTTTGTAATGATACTATAACACAAACGATCACTATTCTGGATCCTTTAGCCAGTTTTCCATATGCTGAAGATTTCGAAGGAGGGATATTTCCTCCATCGGCCTCCTATCTCATAAACAGTGATAATGACAAAACCTGGGACGATGTAATAACTACAGGTCCTTCAGGTGCTTCAACAACCGCAATGTATGTCGAAAATTTCACTTATAATGCTGCCGGCCAAGAAGACATTTTTAGCTTTGTAAGCCTTGACTTAACGCAGGCGGCATCGAATGCATCATCTAATCTTACGTTTGATGTTGCGTATCGCAGATATTCTGCTACCTATTCAGATGACCTGAGAATTGACCTGTCTACAGATTGCGGACAGACTTTCAATCAGGTATACTTTAAAGGAGGCAGCGCCCTTGCCACCGGAGGAGATGCTACTTCTTCCTGGTCTCCCTCTTCTGCTAATGACTGGCGGAAGGATACTGTTGATTTGACTTCTTATATTGGAAGTAATATAGTTTTGCGTTTTGTCAATGTATGTGGATGGGGGCAAAATTTGTATATTGATAATATTAATGTGGATGTAATTGGTGCATTGCCCCCTGTGGCTGATTTTAGTTCCGATGTTATTTATTCCTGTGATGGTACAATTAATTTTGTTGATTTGTCGGGGAATGCGCCCACTCAATGGCTATGGAACTTTGGTGACGGTGGAGTTTCTACTCAAGCCAATCCATCCTATACCTATGCCAACAATGGTACCTATAATGTTTCTCTTCAGGTTACCAACGCACTTGGCGTTGATACCGAAATTAAAAGCACCTATGTTGAGATAGAATATCCTGATGTGATTTCTACTACAAATGGTGCAGGCTGTCCCAATACTTCTATAGAACTTACTGCATCCAATACAAACGGAGATTTACATTGGTATAACGGTGCTTCTGCTTTGGTACATGTAGGGGATACATTCAATACGCCACCGCTTGCTTCTTCAACCAATTATCAGGTACAGAATATTATACTAACCCCTACACTGAATGTCGGACCTGTAAATTCTATACCTGTAGGAGGTGGGGGGTACCACAGCAGTGGTTTTACCGGTGTTATTAATTTTACTGCCTATAATGATTTTGAATTGATTTCTGTTTGGGTAGACGCCGATGGAGCCGGTTCAAGAACGATTACTCTTTGGGATGGTTTTGTTTTAAACGGTGGGGCAGCCCCTGCCAATACCATTCTTGATTCAAGAACTATCAATCTGGCAGATGGTGCTCAACGAATTTTACTGAATTTTCAAGTTCCGTCTGCTGGCAATTATAGTCTCGGGGGGTCTAATGTTGATCTTTACAGAAATAATACGGGTGTAAATTATCCATTTACTATTCCCGGAGTTGTCAGCCTGGTAAGCTCATCTGCCAATAATCCGGGGGATTTCTATTATTATTTTTATGATTGGAACCTACGTCTCGATTCCTGTGCAGGTGCTTTTTCTACTGTTAATGCACAGGTTGTAGATGCTGATTTCTCTTCTGTAGTGAATGGAGGTACTGCAGCGTTTACTGATATTTCGACGGGTGCAACAAGTTGGTTATGGGATTTTGGTGACGGCAATACTTCTACACAACAAAACCCAACACACTCTTATTCGGGCACAGGCCCTTATCTGGTCTCTCTGACTATCAATAACGGGGCATGTACTTTTTCTGATTCTGTTTCTGTTTCTGTTGGAATTAATGAAATTAATACATCTTTGAATCTGGTAATTTCTCCTAATCCTGCTTCGAATGAAACCTCTCTCCGTTTCAGCGAAGATTTAACCGAGGATTTATCAATAGAGATTATCGGGATGGATGGTAAAGAGTTGCTTCGTACATCCATGTCTTCAGGGACTTCAGTTAAAGTTCTTGATCTGACTACTTTACCTCCTGCAATGTACCTGGTAAGACTTAAGAATACCGTATTGACCGATGTGAGAAAAATTGTAGTTTCAGAATAACAAATACGATATTAAATGCTTAACATAAAAAAGTCATCCTTTTACGAGGATGACTTTTTTGCATTATGATGGTGTTTATTATTAGTAATTAATTGGCTTTGTCTGACAAAAACTTGAGCCTGACAAAAGCTATTTCCTCTAAGGATATGTCGTCTTCTTCCAGTTCTGCCAGGGCTATATCAAGTGAGTCGGATTCTGCATCCATAAAGTAATCAATTACATCTTCACAAACTTCGTCATCTACCACTTCTTCAATATAATAATTGATATCTAGTTTTGTGCCGGAGTTTACTATTATGTACATTTCATGCAACAAATCCTCCATAGACAGGCGCAGCGTTTCAGCAATATCATCAAAGGGTATTTTTTTGTCTATACTTTTGATGATTGTCACCTTGTTTTTTGATTTTTTTGCAACGGATTTAATTACAAAATCAACAGGGCGGTCAATTTCATTATCATCGACATATTTCTGAATAGCCTCTATGAAATCTTTTCCGTAACGTCTTGCTTTTCCTTCGCTGACACCAGAAATATTCTTCATTTCTTCTATCGAAAGCGGATATCTTGTGGCCATCTCTTCCAATGAAGGTTCCTGGAAAACAACAAATGGAGGGACTTCTTTTGATTTTGCAACTTTTTTTCTGACGGAAATTAATAGTTTAAACAAGGTTTTGTCGAGAACAGATGTGTTTGCTGCAATTGCAGCAACCTCAGCCTCTGCAGCCTGTTTAATGAAATCATGATTCAAGGCAATAGGAAATGAGGTGGGCTTGTCAATAAAATCCAGGCCTTTCGGAGTCATTTTTATAATCCCATATTTTTCAATATCCTTAAGCAAAAGATTGCTCAATAATGATTGTCTTAAAATAGAGTTCCAATAATGACTGTCCTTGTCTTTTCCTAAACCAAATAAAGATAATTTATCGTATTTAAAATCAATTATAGTTTTTGTTTTGTTTCCGATAATGAAATCAACAATTTCATTAATATGACAATTTTCCAATAACTCCAGTACAGACTTCAAAGCAATTTGTACATCTTCTTTTGCTTCAGTAGTCTTAGGTGGATATTTGCAATTGTCACACATTTTATCCTTTGAGCAACTCGATTCTATATATTCTTCTCCAAAATAATGCAATAAAAAGCGTCTTCTGCATGACGGAGTTTCTGAATATGCAATGATCTCAGATAATAATTGATTGCCCATTTCCCTTTCTGCAACAGGCTTGTCGCGAAGAAATTTTTCTAATCGAAGAACATCTTTGTGTGAATAGTAGGCAACACATTTCCCTTCAAGACCATCACGGCCTGCACGCCCTGTTTCCTGATAATAATTTTCTATACTTTTGGGAATGTCATAATGGATAACAAACCGTACATCCGGTTTGTCAATACCCATACCGAAAGCAATTGTTGCAACGATGACATCAATGTTTTCCATCAGAAAATCATCTTGTGTCTTAGATCTTATTTTTGGATCTAAGCCTGCATGATATGGAGCAGCATTGATGTCATTCACCCGTAGCAAACGGGCAATTTCTTCCGTCGACTTTCTGCTTTGAACATAAATGATTCCGGATTTCCTGTCCATGCTTTTAACAAACTGTACGATGTTTTTCATCACATCCTCTTTCTTTCCTTTTGGACGGATTTCGTAGTATAGGTTATCTCGGTTGAATGAGGCGACAAATTCATTGTGCCCTTTCATTCTTAAAGTTTTAATAATGTCTACACGTACTTTTGGCGTAGCAGTGGCAGTCAATGCAATGATAGGGATCTCTTTATTCATGAAATCTATCATTGATCGGATACGACGGTATTCCGGACGAAAATCATGGCCCCATTCGGAAATACAGTGTGCCTCGTCTATTGCGATGAATGATATTTCATTTTCTGAAAAAAAGATTAAATTTTCTTCTTTTGTCAGCGTCTCAGGTGCTACGTATAATAATTTAGTTTTACCGTCAACAATATCTTTCTTTACTGCTTTTATTTGTGTTCGTGACAAAGACGAGTTCAGGAAATGTGCAATTGAATCAGATTCGGAAAAAGAACGTATAGAGTCTACCTGATTTTTCATCAGGGCAATAAGGGGGGAAACAACTATAGCTGTGCCTTCTGCCATTAATGCAGGAAGTTGATAACACATAGATTTCCCACCACCGGTAGGCATTATTACAAAGGTATCCTTGCCGTCAATGATACTTTGAATGACTTCTTCCTGCTTGCCTTTGAATTTACTGAAACCGAAGAATTTTTTTAGCGAATCCTGTAAGCTTATATTTTCTGTTTGCATATTCTGTGCGAGATTCTTTTGTAATTACTGTTCTTCAGATTAGTATAATAATCACCATCAGAAGAAGGGTTTGTTAGATAGTTTGATTGATTTTCTGCAAAATTATAGCTTTTTTTCTCAATTTTATTGAAATTACAAAAAAAAATAATGGTTTTCAAAATTAACCATGTAATTTCCATTATTTTTATTGGCAATGAGTTAATTATCAATGTTTTTTAATGCGAATTATGACATCTGTTCGACTTGCTTTTGATTTGCCGCTGTTCCTATGTTTTTTTATTATTCTTTCTTTGATTAAAAAATTGAATTAATGATTATCAGATTTGTAAAAATGACTTTTAAAGATGAATTCGTAGAAGAGTTTTTAAGTGAACTTGACAAGCGCAAAGAACGTATCCGGAATTTTAAGGGTTGTTCTTTTTTGCAGGTTTTACAGGACGTAAATGACCCGCGTATCATTTTCTCCCACAGCTTTTGGGAAAGTGAGCAAGCGTTGGATAATTATCGATATTCTGAATTTTTTCAGGAAACGTGGAAATTTACAAAGCCTAAATTTGCTGAAAAGCCGCAAGCATGGAGTACGAATAGTTTGCATCTGTTGGATTGAATAGATTGGGTTTTGTACATAATAAGGGGCAATTATTTCATCAAAAAATTCTATGATTTTTTTAACTTTTTTTTATGCCAGAATTATTAATTCCCGGTGGTTCGGGATTT
>CAJQOX010000245.1 GCA_905480075.1 uncultured Aureispira sp.
GAATAACCCCCTGATAATTTTCTCTAAAACCACATAAATATAACATAATTCCCCAAAGCAGCAAGTAATGACTACAACATTGCCAAAACAATCCAGCAACACAAGAGCAGTATAAAACAAAGTCAGCAGCAAGTATAAAAAACCTTGCTGCCAACTAGCGTCAAATGGAAAAGAAATGTATGGAATTATGAGGTATGAGGTATGAAGTAGGAATTATGAATTATGAATTATGAAGTAGTGAAGACTGATTTTTGCTTTGTGTAATTGTCTCAACCAAGATTCATGGGATAAAGGGATTTAAAAGATTGCATTCCTCCAGTAGGGACGCAATATTTTGCGTCCCTGCTGAAGGATGGGTAATCATACACCTCAACAAAAAAATCAGGAAAATCCTCTAATCCTGAAAATCATGGTTCAGACAATATTAGTCGTAAGTAGGAAGTAGTAAGTAGGAAGTAATAAGTAATTTCTGCTTTCTGACAAACAATTGCTTAAGACAGAGGCTTGCCCGGGCTAAATTTTTTTAGAAATTATCAATTTTTGCATCATTTCAATAATTTTTTGTAAGTGTTCTGCGGCCTTTATCATCTACTTTTGAGAGGACTTGCAGGGCGACTATGAATTCGGGTTAAAGCAAGTATTGGTTTGAACCCATTGTTTTTTTATAAACTGTACTTGCTCTTATATATCCTCAGTCCCTGCACGAATCAAATTAGCTCATATTTTTAATTAAAACCGATTGTTATGAAATTAAATGGATTAAAATTTGCCGCCAAGGCAAAGGATTTTGAAAACAAGGAACAGCTGAAAAAGAATCTGGACACCCTCCTGAAAAAGCCGCTCAAAGCCCTGTTAGACCCTGCCGTCAAGGAAAAATTTACCTTTTGCTACGAGGTTGACTACTTTGGTCAGGGCGAGGGCTTTATGTCGATTGGCAAAACTGTTGAAATTCAAAAAATGTACAAAGCCAAGCGCTCTAAAGGACTGGGGCATGAGGGAAAAATTGACAAAAAAAAGGTAGCCTATGGCGAATGTTGGCTCAATGATGCCGGTGTGGTAGCCTTCAATCCACTGGGAGGTAAAATCAAGCAAATGCAGCTGAAATCTGTCATCAAAAGCATTAAGTTATTGAAAATGAAAATCGGGGTCAATTTTGAAGTGGTGAAGGGTGCCCCTTTGCCGGAGGCCCCTGCCGAAACAGTAGCTGAGATACCTGCCGACAACGATACAGCCGACAGCCTGGCAGATGGCGGAGATGCTGCAGAGGGACTCAAAAGCCTTAGCGAGCGTATTTTCAAAGCCTTTGCGCCCCTTCAAAAACAATTTGACCGGGAAGTTGCCGACAAGGTTGTTGCCGACCTCAAATCATGGATGTCCACCTACAAGGGAAGCGAAGATGCGGTGAAGGCAGCGCATAAGGATATAGGGGCAAAAGTCCAAAAAGTAGGCGGATACCTCAAAAAAGCGATTCAGGTAGACAATACTATCGACAAGGTCATCGACCCGCTTTTCAGGAGTATTGATCAATTCAACAATTTGGCAGACCACAGCAACGAAAAAGGACAACAACTCAAGGAAGCTATCGAAAAAGGCTTCAACGATGCTTCCAAAATGGCCGCAAACATCAAAGATTTGGAGCTTGTTGAAGTACTCAAAGACTATGTCAAGGTGCTTAAGGACTAAATGCCTGTCGACTCTAAGCCTATCAAATTATTCAGAAAACATTAAATTCAATATATATTATGTCACGTATAGCAAGATTGCGTAAAGCGCAGAATGAAACAGTAAAATCTAAAATAAATACCGGCTTCAACGAGGCGGTGAAAGATACCTATGAAGACGGGTATTACCTGATTAATGGCAACAAACTTAGCTGTGAAAAACTCAATAAAAAGGATGCCTGGGCCAAACATACAGCCGGCGACCGCCTGAAAAAAATACCCGAAGATCTGGCTCGTAAAATGGATATAATTTCAAGGGTCGATCAGAAAAAACTAAAGGAATATGTAACAGAATTGCATGCCGGGATGAAGGCAAAGGCTGAAAAGTCTGTCAAATTAGTAAAAGGAAATGCAGCACTCGAAGCAGCAGCGAAGGCCTATGCTCAGGCAGGGGGTTCGGCAATATCTGGGTTTTATGCCGATGTAGGTGCCTCAATGGAAGCTAAAGTGGCTATTAATGGTAAGGTGTTTCAGTTTGAGGGCAAAGTGTATACCGAAGCCAAAGCGGGCATCAAATTTGGTTTGTTGGGCGTCTCTGCAAAGGCGGAGGTAGAAGCAGGCATCGAAAACAAACTCAACGCCAAGGTCAAAGAATTTGAGCTCAAATCCGGCACTAAAATATCGATCAATATATATGCCTGTCTGAAGGCTTTTGCCAAAGCGTCTGCCTTTGCAGGGGCAGGGGCTATGACCGGTGCACAAGCAGGTGCCTATATTGGTGTTGAGGGCAAAATCGGCGCTGAAATCAAAAGACAACGCAAAGGAGAAGATGAAGTAACGGCCGGCGATGCCTCTGTGGCCCTGACCCTGAAAGCCGGTTTCTCGGTAGGGGCAAAAGCTGGCTTCGACATCAAGGAAGTGGTAGAAAACGGCCATCCTTTTACGATCTATACGCACGGGGCTGATATTACCTTTATTATGGGTGCCGAATACGAAATTGCCATCAAAATATTGAGTGATATGTATGTGGAGGCCAAAGAAAAAGTCAAAC
>CAJQOX010000246.1 GCA_905480075.1 uncultured Aureispira sp.
ATACAAAAGGGGTTGGGAATTAGTATCACAACTTCAGGCAGATTCTTCTCTTACGAGTTTCAGTCGTTTTGTAAAAGGAGGATATTTTCTTGAGCTGGATTTGATAGAACATATATGGGACAGAATTACTCCCTTTGACCAGGAAAAAGCTGATTGGATTATTCAGAAAAAAATTGTAGAATTTTCCTGTACAAATTTGAATACCGGAGAAGCAGAATATATTCGTCCGAAAAAAAACAGTAATTGGAAAAAATACCTACGGGCAACGTCTACCCTGCCTGTTGTTTCACAATGCCCTCACATTTTTGATGATTTGAACTTGGTGGACGGTGCCTTTGCTGCCCCTGTACCTGTTCAAAGGGCTATAGAACTAGGCGCAAAAGATATAACGATCATACGAACCAATATTGCAGATAGCACAATGGGTTCAAGATGGAGTAAACTTATGTCAAATTATCTGCTAAAAAACAATTACCCTGCAATCAATCAATTAATGCAAGAGGAAGAAAAAATTTATGCTGACATTACAGAACTTATCGTCAACCCACCTCTTGGTATTAATATACAGGCAATTATCCCCCGGGAGATAAAAAGTACCGTATTGAATTCTTCCCCTAAGTATTTAAAGCAAGATTATTTAAGGGGGATGGAACTTGGAATGGATTTTTTGAATACCTGATTTACATAAACTTTTAGACCTTGTCAATCAAAGAGGAAATTACCTGAAATTCATAAGAAAAAAAGCCTTCTGTAAAATAACAGAAGGCTTTCCAGTATATTTTTTATAAACTTATATCAGGCCAATCCTATCTCATCGCAGAGATAAACGTCCTGTACTGCATTAATAATCTCCACCCCTTCTTTTACCGGTTTTTGAAAAGCTTTTCGGCCAAGAATAAGGCCCATACCGCCGGCACGTTTATTTATAACAGCAGTTTCTACAGCATCCTGCAGGTCATTCCCTCCTGAAGCACCACCTGAGTTGATAAGACCAATACGTCCCATGTAACCATTAGCAACCTGATAACGACAAAGGTCAATAGGATGGTCAGTAGATAAATCACTATACATTTTACTGTGGGTTTTAGCAAACCCAATATTTGTAAAACCACCGTTGTTGACGGGTAATTTCTGCTTGACGATATCTGCCTGTATAGTGGCACCGATATGATTTGCCTGCCCTGTTAAGTCAGCAGCTGCATGGTAGTCTGTCCCTTCTTTTTTGAAATCAGAATTGCGGGTATAGCACCAAAGAATAGTTGCCATGCCCAATTCGTGTGCATAATCGAAAGCTTCGGCCACTTCCATTATCTGACGATTAGAACCTTCGGAACCAAAATAAATAGTGGCACCAACGGCTACCGCCCCCATATCCCAGGCATTTTTGATAGACCCGAACATGATTTGCTCGAATTTATTGGGATAGGTCATCAGTTCGTTATGATTAATTTTTACTACGAAAGGAATTTTGTGTGCATATTTCCTTGCAACAGAGGCAAGGACTCCATAAGTAGAAGCAACACCATTACATCCTGCTTCGATAGCTAATTTTACTATATTTTCAGAATCAAAATATCTTGGATTTGGAGCAAAGGAAGCACCTGCAGTATGTTCCAATCCCTGGTCAACGGGTAAAATTGAAACATATCCTGTCCCTCCCAATCTTCCGTGATTATATAAGGAAGATAAGCTTCTGAGGGTTTGCAAATTCCGGTTGGACTGAGACCACACTTCATCTACAAAATCAGGCCCCGGAGCATACAGCATACTCTTATCAAAGGTATTACATTGATGTGTAAGAAGTGATTCTGATTTTTCATTTCCCAATATGCCACTTATCTTATCCAAAGACATAATTTACTTTTTTTAATTCTGAATTATTTAACTTAATTTTCGGCATAAAAATAGTAATTTTTGCAATAGATTGAAGCAAAAAACGAAAATTGTTCGATGAAACTCAGATTTATAATAAAAAAGAGGGGAAATTACAGTGTTATTGATACAATACCAACTTTCCTGCCTTGTTGACATAGGCCCAAAGGTCATTTATTAAAACAAGTGCAAGTCCATTTTTGAAAGCCTTTGCTTCCTCAAAGTCAAATGAACAAATTTCCTTTCCCAAAAAGTTTACGTAGCCCCATTTACCATTTTTTCTTACGGCGACACAGCCGTCTGAGAATTGCGGACTTTTACAAAGATCATAAATCAGGGGGACTATTTCTTCCCCTTTTCTATTAATAAAACCAATTTTTCCCATCTTATGAACCTGTGCGAGGTCTTCAGAGAATTCACCAAACAAATCATAATCCTGAGAAAGGACATTCTCCATGTTTTTATCAATCAGCAGCCATTTACCATTTTTTTTGACCTTTGCAGTCCCCGCTGTAAATGCCGTTGTTTTATCATACTCGAAGGGTATAATATTATTTCCTTCTTTATCGATATATCCCCATTTATCTCCAAATTTCACAGCAGCAAGCCCTTCACTAAAAGGAGTGGTCCTACTGTAAATCATTTGAATTTTCAGCTTACCCTTTTCATCCATATATCCTCCCTGTTCATTTCTTGATACATCAATAAGACCCTCGGAAAACCTTCCTACCCTATCGCAAAAAACCGGCATAATCAATTCCCCATTATTGTTGACCAAACCAATTTTACTATTTAGTCCTACCCCGGCAAAAGGGCCACAGAAATTTTGAACAAAATCATAAACCAAAGGAACTACAACACTTCCGGTTTTATCAATAAAGCCCCATTTTTCATCTTTACGGACATAGGCAAGTCCATTGTCAAGAAAATGCCAGGCAGAACTGTAGATAAAAGGGATTATAAGCTTCCCATTTTTATTTATATA
>CAJQOX010000247.1 GCA_905480075.1 uncultured Aureispira sp.
ACAAGATTATAGGTCAGACTATCATCATATGAAGTCATACTGATGAAAGAATCATCAGAATAACCTGCTTTATTTTTTATTTCAATCCATTTATCCTCACCAAATTCTGAAGTAACCAAACCTTCGATTGCCTTATTCACCAATCCGTACATATAAAAAGTAATTTAAAAAATTGTTAAATAATAATGAACTATTAAAGCCGGGCCACACATAAACAATAACTAAAGTAAATTGAATTTTCTGTAAAAACTAATATTTTAAATAATAACTTTTATATCCCTTCATTGAAGAGTTAAATTAAATAAAAAGTAAAAAATTGGATTATGAGAGAATTCTGAAAAAATATTTGTTATTATATTCTAAATAGAACTGACAAAACTAAATTAATTTCCCATTTTTAAGAATATGTTTAGTTCGGATAAGCTCCTTATTATCAAAATACAGATGTGATTCATTAAATTTACTGTCATTCAAATAAGTCCCTTCAACTCTTATAAAGGACGATTTTTGAGTTCTTATAGGAAGTAATTCATAAAAACTACCCTCCAACACATCATTTATAAAGGTATATAAACTTATACATTGTCCTTCGGTATTAAACTTTTGTTCATTGCCATTCCTTAATCCTTTTAAATAATGTACTTTTTTTGAGAATAGTCTTTCTGTGAAAAAGAAATATTCACTGATAGTATCGGTTCCAACAGTATAAGAAATCTTATTTTTATGTTCCCCTGAAAGTGTAGAATCCATAAAGATAAGTTCATAGTCCTTGAATTTATTGAAATAAACTCCCGAGATGATATCGTGCAAAATAGTATAATTCTGATCATTGGTATGAAAAAAGTACTGCCACTCCCCTTCTTCTTCACCCTCTTTATAACTGCCTTTTATCTGCAACTCACCACTCAATGCATAATAATTCCAATCGCCTACCGCTAAGCCTTTTTCAAGTTTACCTTCAGCCCATACCCGTCCGTAAACAGATTTCTCTGTAATATAACCACTATACTCAGAAGGTAAAGAGAACAGAAACTGATGAGAAAGCAATGCAGCAGAATCTGAATACGGAACAGCCGTATGACAAATAATGGAATCATAATTTACCTTTTCGACGGTATATATAAGATACCTTTCCCCGGAATTAAAAAGGGGGTACAGTCCCGGTGGTATACCCACCGTAATTTTTTCATTAAATTCACAATTTTTATATACTGTTAGCACCTCAAATTGAACATATATGCACGATAGGCCCGTTTCAGAATCTATGAAGCAATCTTTCTTCTTATTTAAATTGCCGGAAGATATAACTTTCCCTTCAAAAATATTGAATGCCTGATTGTAATGACTAAGAACAGAGTGATGTGAACTGCTATTGCAGGCAAAGAGTTCTGCAGTAAAAAACAAAAACAAAACAAATCCTGAGTATCTGATAGAATGCATTATTAATGGAAATGTGTTTTAAGAAGATGTTTAATAATTACTGTAAAACTGCAGGTTAAAACCTTGGGTTGCCAATTCCATGGTTTTAAACTTATTCCATAAATTAATTAAAATGATTGTAAAAGATACAATTAATGAATCAAAAAGAAGATTTTGCCCATAACAATCAGATACAAAAAACAAATTTTACATATAATCAATTTATGAACATCAATAAACCTACCATTTTATATATTTGCAATATAAATAAAAAAATTATGATAAATTGTACAAAATCCATTGCAGGAATAATCCTGTTTAGCATACTTTTCCTTTTCACTGTAAAATGCAGTAAAGAAAAAAAGGAAATTAATGACCTGATCAGAATGAACCTTAAGGGTCTTGTGAGGCAAGTTGATGAAACAAAATTTAACAATTACAAGGATTTTCAAAAAAACCTGAACCCTCAAAAAAGTTTCATCAGGTTCGACGAAGAAGGGTTTATTACTAAACGAGCTCAATTCCTTTTAAATAATCAAATTCAATGGAGTTTTTATAATTATATGGGGGACTCGGTGTGGATAAAAGATATAAGAGAAACTGCAAATCACCAGGAACATATTATGAATTATATGTTGTATAAAACTGATGACCGTGGGGCACAAACTGCTGTTACCTCTATACTATTGGATTCTTCAATCAATTACCACATAGAGATGCAAACTAACTCGGATGGCAATGCGACAGATATAGTTTACAGTAAGGTGAAACATCCCCTTTATTTTCCATGCCGTATTATTAAAAAATACAATGCCCTAGGACAGTCCACTGAAGAACTAACCTATAATCACAATAAATCAACAGGTCTTTGTGAAGAACATCCCGTAAAATCTATTTTTAAAATGAATGAACAGGGAGATGTCTTACGTCAAAAAATTTATATAAAGAATGAAAAAAATGCTACTACAAATTCCTGGGAATATAAATATGATTCTGAAGGTAATTGGATATACAAATTACACTATGAGGGGGATACACCTAAAGAAGTATTGATAAGAGAGTTATCCTATTTTAAACAAACTAAAACAAATCAATCCAGTTAATTCCTTTTTTTAGTTTATTCAAGGTTTTTTCTTCGGCAGAATTTGCTTCTGCACTAAAACAATATTCCCAGTCGGCCTGTGGAGGCAGACTCATAAGAATTGATTCAGTGCGTCCGTTGGTTTCCAGGCCAAATTTGGTTCCCCTGTCCCACACAAGATTGAACTCTACATAACGCCCCCTTCTCAGCCTTTGCCAATTCAATTCATTCTGACCATAGTCTAATTTCCGGGTATTATTTACCTGATGTGTGTACAGTGGAACAAAAGCATTTCCTACCTCTTTAACAAAGTTGAATCTCTGTAATTTTGTAAAACCACCTTTTTCTTTCAATCTGTCGAAGAAAATACCTCCGATACCTCGAGATTCGTTTCTGTGTTGTATAAAGAAATAATCATCTGCCCATTTTTTAAACTCAGGATAATAACTGATATGATGTTTATCACAAACTTTTTTTAAATGTCTGTGAAAATCTCCTGCCAGAATCAAATCAACATAATGTGGTGTGAGGTCAATCCCGCCCCCGAACCACCAAAGACCATTACTCATCTGAAAATAACGAACATTCATGTGAATAATAGGTATCATAGGAGATTGAGGATGCAAAACAATAGAGACCCCTGTAGCATAAAAACTGATTTTTTTCGACGTTTCAGTTTCTACCTTGAGTACTTTAAGTAATTCCGGTGGCATATGCCCTTCTACAGCGGAAAAATTGACCCCGCCTTTTTCAATTAATGCCCCATTTCTGATAACCCTTGTCCTACCGCCGCCACCGCCTTCACGAGACCACATATCCTCATGAAAAGATACTTCGCCATCTAATTTTTCTAGACCATCACAAATATTATCCTGCAATTCCTTGAACCAATCCGTAATTTCTGTTTCTGAAGGCATCTTATTACTATTTCTGATTTATTTATGATACAAAAATACAAAAGCAATGTAAGGGAAGTGAATATTTAGTAAAAAAAAGGTAGTTTAGATTTATTCTACTAAAGTTGCAGAAAAAAATTAAATCTGAATTTATTTTTACTGACCTTTACGTTTGCTAAAGAGAGTAGAGGCAGCTTTGTAGTTCATTCATTAAATGAATATTTCATCAGTTCTGAACTGATAGCCCTTAACAAATCACTGAAGACAACGTTATGAAGGTAGGTCAAAAACTTTTCAACAGTATTCTTCCCCCTTTTGCTGAATTAAGCAGGGCCGAATCAGACATTCTAAAAGAGATGTACCCAGAAATTAACTGGCTGAATGTCAGATACTTTGAAGGCCTACCCTGGTACATGAAATTATCAAATGCTATTGGTACAGCACTTCCTGACAGCTACAACCGCAAGAGAGTAAATGTATATTTCAACAAATACAAAGAAACTCCGGTAAAACAAAGGTTGTTATTACTCGTTCATGAAAGCTTTCACATACAACAATATCATGAACTTGGCAGTATGAACAGAAATAACAAAGGTATGGGATTTAACAGAAAATTCATACACTTCTATTTCGGCTGGTATTTCCAGGGCTTATATTATAGCTTTTTCAAAGAAAAAATGTCCTGGTCTTCTTCAAAAGCAAAGGCATACAGGCAACATCCTATGGAAGTGCCTGCCTATAATCAGGAAGCAGAGTTCGAAAAAAAAATATCATCCCTCTTAAGCCAATATTCCGGAAGATATCCTGAACTTATATGTACTGACGCGCAATTACCGGACAATCCTTCATTTGTTTTTCATTTCTCAGGTGGCTTATTGGCTTTATTTATCAGTATAATAAAACCTGTAATTGAACTTTTAATCATTGTAATTGCACTTATTTTGGGAGGTCGGTTAAATAAAAAAAGAAACCTTCAATAGCTATTAGAATCTTTTAGTTTCATCAGAATAATTTAAAAAATTATTGGATAATATTCCAAGTGATAGGATTACAGCTTTGGAAGTATGTGGCAATCAGGATAAAATTCAAAAATTCAAAAAAAATTAAAATGACTGAAAATATAGAAGAACCTGCAGAAGAACACAGTCCTGAATTTATCAATTATCTGCATGATTTAAAAAACCGTATACATGATTGGTTTGCCGAAATTGAAGCAATGCAGATTTGTCATCAGGACGAGGAAAAGCACCTTACACTCTTGAAA
>CAJQOX010000248.1 GCA_905480075.1 uncultured Aureispira sp.
TTTTTTGAATCATTGATTTTTTTGTCTTCTCATGCTAACAGTGATGTCGCTGAATGTTAATATTGTCCTGGGGATATAATTAATTGTGATTAACAAAGGAATATTTAGGTAGATCGGCCTTCAGAAGGTTTTCTTCTCATAGATAGAAATGGGGTAAATCGAAAAGATTTTATAAAGCGAAAGTTGCCCCTTACTCATCAAATGTTTCTCTGGGCTAATGTAGGGCCTGAAGGATTATGTTTTTCTGTATAAACAATAGAAATGAACAACTTGTTTTATTGGGAGTTTTTTTAAATTGAATTTTTTTATGAAAAAAGAAGAGCAATTACATCAACTGATCAGGTCATTGACTCCTGCCGAAAAAAAGATTATTAAAATTAATCTTTCTAAGTTCAGACCTAATGAAGCTTCTAAAAAATTGCTATTGTTTGATTCTTTAAATGCCCAAAAAAAATATTCTTCTGGTCAAACTAAAAAAGAATTTGAAGAAAAAGGCTATGTAAGTAATTTTCTCGCAGCAGACAGATTGCAACTTTATGATATGATCCTTGAAGGACTTTCAGGCTTCCACTCTAAAAACAGCCTCGAATTACAATTAAGCGATGGTTGCCAAAAAATAGCCTTGCTTTTTGAAAAAAAATTATTCGAACAGGCTTTAAAACAAATCGACCGAACTGAAAAGCTTGCTCTAAAAGCTGAATCATGTGGTACTCTTATTAATATTTATAATTACAAACGAAGAATTCTGAAGATTACCAATCAATTAAATGAAGCAGTAGCAACGCTAGATAAACAAAAAACAGTTTGGCAGAATCAGGAAAGGTTAAATCAATATGTGGAACTTCACTACAACAGTATTTTGCTAAGAATTAAAATTTCAAAGGCCAGGTCTCCTGAAAATCTTAATGAACTGAATCGTTTTATGGAACATCCGCTTTTGCATCAACTATCTGATGATGATGGCTATCAGATTAGTTTTCAGTATTGGGAAACCTACTGTAATTATTATTTTATTATTGATGATAAAGAAAATGAATACCTATGCAATCAGGCCTTAATAGATCTTATTGATAAATATCCGCATTTCAGAAAAAATGAACCCCTTAACTATCTTGTTTTCAAGACCAGAATGTTTGCAATTAAAAGAAATCTTTATCCAGACAGGTTTTGGGAGTTTCTTGATGAATACAGGGCCTTGAATCATGGATTCAGCAAGCAAAGATTACAGGCCGAAAGTATTATTTTTATATTTTCTTTTAATTATGAAATGGATTACTATATAAATAATAAAGAATGGGAAAATGGTCTGAAAATCCTTCCGGAAATGAAAAAAGGTTTAAAAAAATACAATGACTATATCAGAGATCCTCTCAAAGTAACCTCTTTCTATCGTTCCGCTTATATTTGTTTCTTTAATAAAAAATATAGCGAAGCGCTCGATTCTCTTAAAAGTGTAATTGAAGATTTTTCCCCCAAATTAAGACCTGACGTCTATAGCTTTGCACTCATTCTCAAAATTATTATTCATTTTGAAATGGGAAATGTCAGGTTGATGCCCTACCTCATTAAAACGGCGCAATATCATATTTCTAAACGGAACAGACTCTTTCAGACTGAAAAAATTGCTATTAAATACCTTAAAAAATTATCCAAACTAAAAAACAAGTTGGTTCAGGATAGTATTATAGACGATTTTTATAATGAAGTTTTTAGTCTGACTGAACAAAATGAATTTGAATTCAGAAGCTTACAAGTCTTTGATTTTTTGGCATGGATGAATCGTTGGAGAGAAAAATGATGTTTTTTTTATAAAAAATAAATGTAAAATTAGGATGCATTAATTTTTTTGTCATTTTTACAAAATTCTTCAAATTGTTAGAATTGCTAGGACTTTGTGCATTTTTGCCCTCGTTTTATTTAATATAATATTCACAATATGAGAACGTTATCTTTGTTTTTATGTTTTTTTGTTGCCCTGAATCTATTGTCCGCTCAATCATCTGTTGACTGGTTGCGCACTTGGGGAGGGGCTGAAGAAGATGGTGCCCTGGGATTAGTATCTGATGATGAATCCAATGTTTATGGTCTGGGGTATTTTAGGGACTCTGCTGGAAGTATGAATTCATACGGAGGTAGTGATGTCTTACTATTTAAATACAATAAATATGGAAATCAAGTCTGGCAGATTAATCTGGGTAGTTCAGGAGAGGATGCTGGTAATGATATTGCTATCGATAAAAATGCGAATTTGTTTATTTGCGGTTATTACAGAAATGGCACCCTTTTTTTTGAATCTGATAGCTTACCTAACGCAGGTGCTTCTGATGCTTTTATTGCTAAAACTGATAGTTCAGGACTTGTTCTGTGGGTGCTCCCTATCTACTCTTCCTCTAATGAATTAGCTACAGCAATTGCTTGTGATGAAGATGGAAATGTTTATGCTGCAGGGACTTTTCAAGATTCTATTCAGTTAGATCAACAAACTATTTACGGTATTGGAGGGATTAATAATTTTATTGTCAAACTAGATGGTTCAGGAAATCTTTTATGGTATGATGTGCTTTCTACTCCGGTAATAGAAAATGTTCAGGCATTAGAGGTCGGTCCTTTACAATCTTTATATTTGACAGGGTTTTTCAGAGATGTTTTAATTAATGCAACCGATACTTTATATGCTGCTGGCTTTAATGATATATTTTTAGCGAAATATACCAGTTCAGGTCAGTTTGAGTTCTGGAAAAATTTTGGAGGGGCAGCCTCTGACTTTTCCTTCGCTTTAGCGGTAGATACATCCGCTGTTTATTTGGCTGGTATGTTTGTAGATTCTGCATATTTTGATAATCAAAGTTTAATAAGTACCGGTGAACTTGATGCTTGTCTGATGCGATGCGCTTTAGATGGTTCGGTTGAATGGGTGCGAAGTATCGGTGGATTAGATGATTGTAAGCCTTTTGATCTTTCTTTTAATAATGAAAGTTTGTGGCTCGTAGGTTTGTATGATGGAGTCGCCTGGTCTGGAACAGATTCAATTAACTCCAGAAGTTCAAGGCATGCCCCATCTGATGTTTTTGTAGCTCAATTCAATAAAAATGGTCAGGCAATTGAATTAAAAAGTTATGGTGGGTCACAAATTGATTATGCTACTGCTGTCGTGTGTGTGGATTCTGCAATTTTTGTAGCTGGATTGATACAGGATACTGTTTCTTTTGACTCTGCTATCGTGATAACTGAGACGGATTTTTCAGATATCTTTTTGATGAAATTATTAAGCGTTCAGACTGTAGCTGTCGAGGGGCTGATTTCTGATTTTGATAGTTTTAAATTATTCCCTAACCCTGCTGCTGCTTTTGTCAATATAGAATTTTCTAATAAAAAAAATACTGCTGTGGAAATTATTCTGGTTGACAGCAGAGGTAGTCTGATCGAAAAAATCTATTCGAGTTCAAGCTCTGTTAAGACAGATCAAATTGGCTTTGATGTAAGTCATTTATCCTCCGGGATTTATTATTTTGTTTTTGATACAGGGGGGGGTAAAAGAGCTATTAGTTTTTTGAAAACAGATTAAATGGCTTTTTATAGTTTTGCATTTAATGACGAAGAGGTCGGAATTTCCGGGTTTTTCCAAATTGTAGACTTTAGTTTTAATTAATAGTGTTGGTTATCAGTAATTTGTTCTGTGGCTTGTTTTTTGCATGTTGATTGTATGTTAAGCTCATTTGAATTTTACAACAAGTTATTGGTGCTTTTTCATTTTTCCATTACTTTTTCATTAAATTTCATTCTAAAAAAGGTAAAAAAGCCTATATTTTTAGTTCTTATAAATGGTTCTGTTATTTAGTAATGTACTGATAGCTAGTAAGGTGTGAGTTTTTTTTAACTTTATATTAGTCTCTGCTGTTTTTTTGTATTTTCCATAAAATATACGATTTCGATGTTTTTGTGTTTGATAGAATATACTTTTGTATTGTCAGCACGGAGCAAAATATAAAGCTGATTCTATTGTATCATTAAATTCCAGGCGTCATGAATAAATTACTACTTCTTCTCTCATTCTTCTTTTTAATTACTATCCAAACTGCTTTTGCTTGTCATAACTCATCAATAGACAATGTAGTAGCTGTAAATAACGGCAACGGAACCACTACCTATACAATCGACCTGAGTGTTGATGTTGGTTCTTTAGATGGTAGAAGTCTCGGGTTCGCATTAATATTTTCGAGTTCTGCGGGGACTCCTTTAGTCCTTTCTTCCCCAGCCTATACGCCTACTTTAAGTCGTTCAGGCTATAATGATTTGTTTGCCTTTACCGGCAATACAATTGGTTCTGGAATGGGGGCTAGTGCGTCAAATTATTTTGATGATAGATATGGAAATCGTTCGGATGTCTTAACCTACGAAACAGATGATGATTATTGGGGATTTGGTTCTACGGATTATTCACGTCAGGTAACGGTAACAGTACAAGGTTGTGTTGAGACGATTACGTTGGATGCAGATTTTAGAACTGTAGGTAGTGCTACAGTTGTTGGTTCTGCGCAATGTCTGAAAGTGTATAACACAGGACAAGTTTGTAATGTGTGCTCTTTTTTAGCTTTGTCCGCCGGTACGCAAACTCCTTGTGTGAGTCCTGCTAATACTTACACTCAACAAGTTACTATTTCTTATTCTAATGAGCCTGCATCCGGTACTTTAGATGTAAACGGTCAGTCATTTGCCATTACTGTCAGCCCTCAAACTGTAACGCTTACGGGCTTGGCTGCTGATGCAAACCCTGTGAATGTAACAGCTTCTTTCTCTGCTGATCCTGCTTGTACCATCACTTCAAGCGCTCTTTTTACAGCACCTTCACCTTGTAATGTCTTAGGTTGTTCTCCAGATAACGGTACCTGGGATTAAACTACTATGTTTTTTACCTCTTTACTCATTAAAAAACATGTAAGTTTATGAAATTATTAATGTACCTTTTTATGTTGTTGTTGCTCTGTGGTCAAAGCTTCAGTTCTTTGGCTCAGTGCACCCTGACGGCAACCTCTTCTTTGAATAACAGTGCTTATTCACAGGTTTATATTTTAGTAGATGCCTCCGGCAATATAGTTGCTGAAAATACGACAGGTTCTTTTGTCAACGTTGCTGTTGGTTCCTATACCATTCATGCGCTTAATTATGATCCGTTTAATGCACCGGTGCCTTTGCCATCTGTTCTGATTGGTCAGCCTCTAAGTTTAGTCGGGTCGGTCATTGCAGGCTGCTTTAATGCTGATTTGTTAACGGATTTCGTTAATCGCTCTTGTAGTAGTTGTCAACAAAGTTCCACTGTTTGCGAAACGGACCCTGTTGTCGCAACTTCTTCGGGCGGGAATGCCTTGTATACTCAGCTGTATGTGCTGGTCGACGCTGCAACTGCCTTGGTGGTAGCAACTAATCTTACAGGTAATTTTACCGGATTGGTCAACGCGGGCAACTCTTATCGTATATATGCCCTTAACTATAATCCCGTTGATCCGCCTTTACCCTTGCCCACAATAGGGCAGGATGTTAATTTGGTGGGGGCAACTAATCTTGGTTGTTTTAATACGGACTTTTTTACAGATTATGTTTGTTTTAATATCACGTCATGTGCTACATCTTGTGTTCAAAATAATGATGTGTGTGAAAATACTACGATTAGTGTTTCTTCTTCTGGCAATAATTCGAGCTATAATCAAGTATATGTGTTGGCGGATGATCTGGGTAATTTCATTGCTCAAAATACCAGTGGAAATTTCTCAACTTCAGGTTTTGCTGTAGGAAATACTTATCATGTCCATGCCTTAAATTACAATCCTTCTGATCCTCCCTCGCCACTACCTTCGGCCTTGGCTTTGGGAGCGCCTATCTCTGGTATTTCCGGTGGTTGTTTTAATGCTGATTTTCTATCCGATTATGTTTGTTACACCATTATTGCTTGTCCGCCGGCTTGTTTTCAGGAACGGAATGTGTGCGAAGATGAAGATATAATTGTCAATTCTTCAGGTTCAATGACAGGATATACACAGGTTTATGTTTTAGCGGATGATTTGGGTAATTTCATTGCGCAGAATTCAACAGGCGTCTTTTCTACAACTTCTCTAACTTTAGGAAATACTTATCATGTTCATGCTTTAAATTATGATCCCTTAAATCCTCCCTCCCCCTTGCCTTCTTCTTTGGCTTTGGGAGCGCCTTTGTCCGGTATTTCCGGTGGCTGTTTCAATTTAGACTTTCTAACCGATTATTTATGTTATACAATTGGTTGTCCTTGTACGGGGAAAATGGTGCAGTATGCACCGGATCAATATACTCCTGGTGCTACTGGATCTGTAAACTATACCGTTGCATCAGCCTACTGTGATGATGTGTCCGGATGGAGATATTATTTTGACCCTGCTAGTCCTGATGATCTGCTTTTTGGGATTCAACATAAACCAGGGTCTGGAAATACCAACGACTTTACAGCAAGGGTGATTTTGGGAGTTAATGACTATTCAACTACCACCGGTTATGATGTGCCTGTTTCGGGGCAGGATTATGTAAATTATGAAGCTAATGTTGCAATGGGGAGATATTGGGATGTGGAAGTGCTTTCGGGATCGCTTAATGGAAATGTTAATGTACGGTTCTATTACAAACCTGCTGAATATAATACAGCTTCCGCTGCTGCTTCTGCATGGAAGATAGCTAATGAGTCGGCCGCGCAGGCTGATGGTTTTGATGGCTTGGTTGAATTAGCCCCCTTTTGGTTCAAAACCAATGATGCTACTGCCTATGATCCTGTGCCGGATTTGCAACCTAATGATGTTAATTATGGAAATGTTCTTCAGTTGTTTCCTGATTTTGTCGGGACAAATGCTCAGACGATTACCAATAACAAAAATTATGTTCAGTTTGATAATCAGATCTCGAGCTTTTCCGGAGGGACCGTAACGTTTAGGGTGGTGCCGGATCCTATTATTTTAGCAACAGAACTACTTTCATTTGAAGGGGTAAAATCCGGGAAAGATAATGTTCTTCAATGGTCAATTGAAAATGAAGATAAGCTCGACTACTTCGTGCTTGAACGGTCTGAGGATGGTTGGGAGACGGAAGAAATTTATACTGTTAACGGATCGGGGATTTTGAGTTATTCTTTCACCGATATGAAGCCTCATAAGTTGTCTTATTATAGGTTGAAAATTGTGAAAACGGATGGCTCTTTCGATTTCTCAGGTTGGATTGTATTGGAAAGAGATACTGATGTAAGAAATATGCTTGTCTACCCCAATCCTACTGAAGGAGAATTGGTTGTCGATTTTATTTCTGAAAATAATGCCAGTCTGGAAATAGAAATTACAGATGTCCTGGGTAGAAGAATTGTCTCTTTGTCCAGAGAAACTCAAGCGGGGCAAAACAGACATATTATCGATTTGTCTTCCTTGCCTTCCGCGGTTTATTTGATTTCTCTAGGTAATGGTGATCAAAATATAGTGAAAAAAATTACTAAATTATAAAAGCTTTTAAAGCTAAAGTGTTTTGTTGGCGTAAGCAGTACCATGATACTGCTGCGCCTTTTTTTTGTTTTTTTGTGAACATTATCAGGATTCAAGCCTTTATATAGATATAAACTGCTTAACTTCGATAAGACTACTTATCACAAAAAATCAATGCTTATGTCTGCATCTTCCGAAAGTGAAAAGATTTTCCATTTGCCTGTTGAAAAAATTCTCCTGTTCTTACTCTTGATTAGTTTGTCAATGCTTTTTGTTGCCTTTGCTGTAGGCTATGTATTTACAAGAAGCCAACAAGGGGCTGGTGGTGTGTATTTGCCGCCGCTGTTTATACTCAACTCTTTTATTTTAATTGCAAGCAGTTGGTCAGTCAATAATGCCAATAAGGCTTATAAATCTGATAATACTTCTGAGTATCAAAAGGCATTAACGATTACAATGGCGCTGACTATCGTTTTTATGGGGGTGCAATTAATTGGTTGGATTTACTACAAGGACTCAATTTTGGGAGATAATACAGGTAATGGGGTAAATTACCTTTACGCAATTTCCGGGTTGCATTTTGCCCATATTGTTGGCGGTCTCCCCTTTTTGGCTGTATTTCTTTATAATGCATACAATAAGATGAGGGAACCTATGACGGTTTTAATTTACTTTTCTGATCCCCTCAAAAGAATGCGACTCCAATTACTTACTGTTTACTGGCACTTTCTTGATGGCCTTTGGTTGTTTTTGGTCTTGTTTTTTCTGGTGAACAGATTGATTTGAAAACGGATGATTTAATCCCGTTTTTTATCATTTTTAAGTGTAATTTCTGTGTTTAAAAAACATCATTCATCTTTATTTTAATTTAATAATTGGATAATCTAACTCAGTTTATAAGGGATTTTTTCTTTTTAATAAACAATTTATTCTAATTAAATGTTAAGATATATGATATGTTGGATGAAATTTTTTTTTCTGCGTTTATTAGAGTGACAGAGAACGTGTTTTGCTAATATTCTTCTTTTAGTTTCAATTGCTCAGGTTTTTTTAATTGATTTCCGTTTTTTGATATTCCTTTTTATTTGTTCAAAATGAAACTCAATTTTAATTGGATAATTGACTAATTTTTGTACCTTGTTTATTCTTACCAATTTTTTCTATTGTATAGATTTGGTGTTCTTTATATTATTCAGGGCTTTAATCAATCCCGTTTAGTTGGTTTTTCTTTTTTTGTTTATTTTCATAAAAAAAAGTCTGTTCCTTCTTGGTTATTCATTATTCTAAATGCCAGAATTGCAATTAATTACTTTTTTACTATCTTTTGTCTAATATTAAATTAAATATATATTAATTATGTCAAGATTTCTTGATCCTAATTTCGTTAAATATAAATTCAGAGACCTTAAAGTTTATTCTTCAACTGAATGGCTTGCTGATAACAAAAAAAAATACCGACAGGTCTTTGATAGGTATGAGGCTACTTATGTCTATGCTGAATTATCTTTTTATAACAAACTGTTTGACGACGAAGACTGGAATGTGCAAATTAATGTCAAATGCTTTTCTCTGAAAAAAGGCCGTAAAGAACTTTGTGACCTTAACTTTGACAGAAAGGTCAGTAAATATGATAATGTTGTTTATATCAGAGAAGGCTGGGGTAATAAAAAGTCAGGTGCTTTTTGGAAAAAAGGGACGTACTACTGGGAGGCTTATATCGATGGTCAGAAAGTCGCCACCAAGTATTTTTATATTGAAGAAAGTACCGAAAAATATCTTGACCCCAATGCTTATATAAATATTAAATCTCTCAAGCTTTATGAGGGGCCTTACGACGATGTACCTAAAGAAGAAAGAGTCTACTTCAAAACTTTTTCCAAAGAAGATACCCGATATGTTTATTCCGAAATTTCACTCGAAAACCTTTTGCCTAACAAAAGTTGGTACTGCGAAATTTTTGTGAAATTCTATAATGGTAGCCGACAACTAAAAGGCCAAACCATGAAATTGCACCATGTCGATAAGGAAGACGAGTCTGTTGAACTCTCTATGCATTGGGGGTCAAATATTAAAGGCTCCTGGACCGAGGATAACTATACCGCCGAAATCATCTTTATGGATCATCTCCTCGCTGTAATCCCTTTCGAAGTTCGTGAAGAATTCGAAGAAGGTGTTGCAGGGGCGGTCCTTCCCAACCAATATCAACCTGTCCTTCTTAATGAGGATAATCTCGAAAATGCCAACTTTGAAGATGTTATGGCTAAATTGGATGAGTTGATAGGATTGCAGGATATTAAAAGACAGGTCAGAGATCATGCTTCTTATTTGCAATTCCTTCAGCTAAGAAGGGAGAAAGGCTTTGAAGAAGACGAAGAAATTAATATCCATTCAGTTTTTATCGGAAACCCGGGTACAGGAAAAACTACCGTTGCTCAAATGATGGGAAAACTGTATAAAAGTATGGGACTCCTCTCTAAAGGGCATGTCCATGAAGTCGACAGAGTGGATTTAGTTGGTGAATATATCGGACAGACTGCCCCTAAGGTTAAAGAAGCTATCGAAAAGGCCAGGGGAGGCGTGCTTTTTATCGACGAAGCTTATTCTCTTGCTCGTTCCAATGACGATAGTAAGGACTTTGGCAGGGAGGTTATTGAAATCCTTGTTAAAGAAATGTCTAATGGTATTGGCGATATGGCTGTAATTGTGGCAGGCTATCCAAAGGAAATGGAACACTTCCTGACTTCTAACCCGGGACTCAAATCCCGATTTAAACTCTACTTTACTTTTAGTGATTACCTCCCTAACGAATTGTCCGCAATATCTCAATATGCTTGTAGCAAGAAAAAAATTGTCCTGCAAAAGAAATCCAGGAAAATGATTGATGAACTTATCATCGAAGCTTACAGGAACAGAGACAGGGCTTTCGGGAATGCCCGCTTTGTATATGATTTAATCGATCAGGCAAAAATTGCCCTCGGTTTACGTATCATGGAAGATATAGATCCTAAGAAGTTCTCTAATGAAGAACTCGAGACCGTTATCATTGATGATGTTAAAAAAATTGAAATCATCAGCCCCAAAAGATTGCCGAATCTTCCTGTCGATGAAAAATTGCTCGAAATTGCAATGAATGAACTCAATCATATGATTGGTATGGGGAATATTAAGAAGGAAATTAATGAAATGGTCAGACTTGTTCGTTTCTATAGGGAAAGTAGCAGGAATGTCCTTAATAAATTTTACCTGCATACGGTGTTTGTCGGTAATCCCGGTACAGGAAAAACTACGGTCGCCAGAATCCTTACCAAAATTTATAAAGCACTTGGTGTTCTGGAAAGAGGACATATGATTGAAACGGACAGACAAGGACTGGTGGCTGGCTATGTTGGGCAGACTGCTATTAAAACTGCTGAACGAATTGATGAATCTATGGGGGGCGTTCTTTTTATTGATGAGGCTTATGCGCTTACTAGTAGTGGCAACGGTAGCCTCGCAGGGGGATCCGATTTTGGTAACGAAGCTATTCAGACTATTCTTAAAAGAATGGAAGATAACCGAGGAGAATTCTTTGTCTTTGCAGCAGGGTATCCCGATAATATGGAGGCTTTCCTGAAAGCAAACCCGGGTTTAAGGTCGAGATTTGATAAAATTCTCAAATTTGAAGATTACGAAAGTAAAGAATTATACCAAATTGCTTTGCAAATGCTGGGGGAAGAAGAACTGAAAGTAGATAAGGATGCAAAAAACCACCTGGTTAAATACCTGGACTTCCTGTATGAATACAGAGATAAATATTTCGGCAATGCACGTTCTGTAAGAAATGTTGTCAATGATATTGTTAAAAATCAAAGCCTCAGGCTTGCATCAATTCCTAGCGAAGAAAGAGATCCTAATATCCTCAACCTCATAACTTATGAGGATGTTGCTACACTCAAACTCAGTCATGATGATGATATCTTTAACAAAAAATCTATTGGCTTTCGAAAAAAATCCGGTTCCGGAAAATAAATTTTTTTTATTGGATTGCACTTCGTGCAATCCTTTTTTTATACCTCCAGAAATCCCCATACTGCCTTTGTCCAGCTTTCAGGGTCGTCTTCCATCAATTGATCGTGTGCAGCATTCTCTATGATCTCCAGTTTCTTTTCTCCCGATAAGGCCTCATATACCGATTCCGTTTCGTGTAGACGTACCTTTGGGTCTTTTTTTCCATAAATCAATAGTGTTGGCGTAGTTATACTTTTTGAATAGGTAACCGCACTGTGAAGATTGCAATCCATTTTGCATTGTATTCCTCCCCAAAATAGTAAAATGTCCGGAAGGGCAAAGGTTGGAATATTCATGTTCTCAAAACGACTGATTACGGCATCACGTAATGACCCGAAAGGACACTCTATTATAAGCTTTTCCACTTTTAACTGATAATCCTGCATGGACTTAAGGATACTGACTGCACCCATTGACGTCCCCATCAGAATTACGGGAAGTTTGTGATATGTGCTTATGTAATCAAAGGCCGTTTTTACATCCTCCGATTCGTAAAAACCAATCGATGTTTCCAGCCCCTCAGAATCTCCGTGACCTCTGAAATCAACTAGAAATGTATGATACCCCAGTTTCCGGAAAACCCTCGACCGCTCCAGCTGACTGGATTTGCAGGAGTTGTAGCCATGAAAAAGAATTATGATACCCCTCGCTTCTTTATTTGTAGGAATCCACCAGGTATGTAACCGTGGATGTGCGCCAATGAATGCCTCCTCATAGAGGCTGTCAGGCTTGGTCAGGTTTTGTTGCTTTGGCAATTCTACTCCCCAGATTCCCAGTTTTAATTTTTCTCCAAAACTTTTTTTGTTAATGTCCTGAGATTTGACTTTCGGAAGTTCTTTATTCACAAAATGTGTGAAATAATAGGCATGATTGTACAGCACATAATTAGTAAAAATAAAAAAAAGGATGAACAAATAAAAAATCCGCTTTATCCATTTGAAAATTCCGGAAGCCCTTGCCATTTTTTTGATTTATCGCTGTTTTGCAAAAAGGATGTTCTTGTTCTTTTATGGGTAATTAATGATCTTTTGACTAATCAAAGTTGTATTTTTGTGCTGTACTCAAATTTCTTCTGACTATATTGTTAATATTACTACTTTTTATTTATAAATTGCCCCTTACTTTTAGTTTTCTTTTGATTTTTGAGCTATTACTTATGCTCTTCCTCTTTGTATCTGTTAATTTTGAAAATATTTAATGCTGATGTCTAATATTAACCAGGCTTTTATTGTTGAGGGTGGCCACAAACTAAGTGGGGAAATAACTCCACAAGGGGCAAAAAATGAAGCACTACAGGTTATTTGTGCTACTTTATTGACCACCGAAAAAATTACGATCTCTAATGTTCCGAATATTAAGGATGTTGTATTACTTATACAACTAATTGAAGGCCTTGGTGTTGTAGTTGAAAAAGTGGATGCCAATTGTTATTCTTTTCAAGCCTCGGATGTTGATATTGACTTCTTTCAAACCCCTGAATATGTTAAAAAAGCAAGCAAAATCAGAGGGTCTGTAATGTTGATTGGTCCTTTGTTGGCCAGATTCGGCCTGGCTGTTTTGCCTAAACCCGGTGGTGACAAGATTGGGCGAAGAAGATTGGATACGCACCTTTTGGGGCTTCAGAAATTAGGGGCTGTGTTTAATTTTGACCCCGATAATCATATGTATGTTATCAAAGCAGAAAAACTGAAGGGAACGTATATTCTTATGGACGAAATTTCCGTGACAGGAACTGCAAATACCTTAATGGCAGCAGCAATGTCTGAAGGATTGACCACCATATATAATGCAGCATGTGAGCCTTATTTGCAACAGCTTTGCAAAATGCTCAATAGCATGGGAGCAAGAATAACGGGTTTAGGTTCTAATAAACTGGTCGTGGAAGGTGTCGCTAAATTATTCGGTACCGGTCACAGAATACTTCCCGATATGATCGAAATAGGTAGCTTTCTTGGTATGGCTGCCATGACGCAGTCTGAATTGACTATCAAGAATGTCAGGGCCGATGTGCTCGGGAATATTCTGCCTACTTATAAACGAATGGGCATACAGTTTGAAGTAATTAATGATGATATTTATGTGCCTGCACAAGATTTGTACGAAATCCAAACTTTTATTGATGGTTCTATTATGACAGTTTATGATGCTCCGTGGCCTGGTTTTCCGCCTGACCTCATGAGCATTGTTCTTGTGCTTGCTATTCAGGCAAAAGGCTCTGTCCTTATTCATCAGAAAATGTTCGAAAGTCGTTTGTTTTTTGTTGATAAACTCATCGATATGGGGGCTCAGCTTATTTTGTGTGACCCACATAGGGCCACTGTCATAGGACTAGAAAGACAATACCCCCTTAGAGGTATTACAATGACTTCTCCTGACATCAGAGCCGGTGTTTCTTTGCTTATTGCTGCTTTGTCAGCAAAAGGTACAAGCAAAATATTACAGATTAATCAAATTGACAGAGGATATGAACGAATTGATGAAAGATTAAACGAATTAGGTGCGAAAATCAGCAGAATAGACCTTTAGACTCATGATTTTGTTTTTTTAACATATGTTAAAAAAAAATTTCGTGATTTGCTTTTTCTTTTTTTTTTTTCTGTAATTTTATACAAGCTTTCTTTTCTTGTGTTAATGCGTAAATGTATTGTTTTTTAGTCTTTTGTGTTCAGTGCTAAGCATTTGAACTACAATCGTCTTGTCTTTTGTGTTCTGCTCTTTATTTCTTCTCTGTTTGGTTAAACTGATATTTTGTGTTTATCACTTAAGATAATTATTGTTTTTTTTTTGAAAATTTAAACTAAAGTATTTCAATTTAGTAAATAATTCACTATCTTCAATGATACCTAACAGCTTACTAGCTAAGTCTAGGTCATTTATCTCTGTAAGTGAATATCAATGGAGCTATCACCCTTTTTTGTTTTTAGACTTGAATTGTGTTTTGCTCGCTAATAATAACAGTTAATTATGCAAGGAGTAGATACCCTCAACATTAAAGCCCCTTATCCCGGGCTGCGATCTTTTGAAGCGTCTGAAAGAGATTTCTTTTTTGGTCGTGAACGCCAATTGGATGAATTGTTAAGAAAATTACGGTCCAGCAGGTTTTTAGCTGTTGTTGGAAGTAGTGGCAATGGTAAGTCTTCTTTCATCAAAACTATGTTTATTCCTCGGTTGCAGGAAGGCTTCTCCGGTCAGGCAGGTTCCGATTGGAGAATTGCAACTTGTACTCCAGGTAATAATCCCCTCGAAAATTTAAGCCGTCAGCTCGCTCAACGCAATGTCCTTCATGGAAATGAAAAAATGGACCCAAGCTATCCTGCTAAAATTGAAGGAATGCTTCGTAACGGTAGCCTTGGTATTGTGGAAGCTTTTAAAAAATCAGAAGTTCAAAGAGGTGAAAACCTTTTGATTGTGGTTGATCAGTTTGAGGAATTATTCAACTTTAGCTCCAAAAATAAACGCAACGAAGAAGATGCGGCCACTTTTGTTAATCTGCTCCTGAATGCCAGCAGACAAAAAGAAGCGCCTATTTATATTGTCATTACGATGAGGTCCAGTTTTATTGGTGCCTGTGCCGAATTCCGTGGACTCGCTGAAGCGATTAATGACGGACAATTCCTGATTCCTAAAATTAAACCCGAAGACCTTAAAAGAATTATTTTACATCCTGTTCAACACGAAAGATGTGTCAAAATTCATGGGTTTAAAGCTGAAATAGAAGATGCTGTCGTCAAAGCTATTGTTAATGACCTTGGGAAAAATACCAATGAACTAGCTACGTTGCAACATACGATGCTCAGAATGTGGAATTTCTGGCTGGATAAAGAACAAAATACCGATGTCCCTATTGCTTTAAGCCACTACAAAGGTGTCGGTACGGTAAAAGGGGCTATGGCAAGACATGCCGAAGAAGCTTATGCTGACCTTGATACTGAAGAAAAACGCATCATCTGTGAAAGGGTCTTCAGGGCTATGGTCGAAAAAGGAAATGACGGATCGCCTTCAAGCAGAGCGATTACTGTCAGGGAAATGATGAATGTCTCCGGAAGATCTCTTAGAGAAGTGAGGTTGGTGATTTATACTTTCAGCCAGTCTGGAAGAAGGTTCTTAAGCGCGCCCCCCGTGGCTGAAATTGATGAAGATAGTGTCATCAGTATCGCGCACGAAAGCCTTATTAAACGTTGGACAAGACTCAAAGGATGGGCAAATGACGAATCCGAAGCTGCTGAAATGTATGGCCGACTCTGTGCCGCTGCGGCTCTCTATCATGACGGAAAAGGTAGTCTTTGGAAAAACCCGGAACTTATTATGGGGCTCAAATGGTTTGATCCCGAAAAATATGATGAAGACTTTTCATGGAAATTACCACCCAATAAAGAATGGGCTAAACGCTATGAAAATTCTGCTATAGGTTATGGTAAAGCAATTGAATTTCTCCTGGAATCTGAAGAAAAATCTACTGCTGCCAATAAAAGAGAAAAGGAAATTGTTACGCGTAAAGAAGATACACGTAAAAAAGTGGGATGGCTTGGATTCTTTGTCGTTTTCTTCTGTATTGGAATGGCTATATGGGCACTCATAGAAGCGGCTAATGCGAACAGAAGTAGATTCGCCGCCAATCAAAGTGAACTAGAGTCCAGAAGGCAAACTTATCTGGCAGAATTGAGTAAACAAGAGGCCGGAAGACAAGAGTTTTATGCTAAACTCAGTGCTGAAAAAGCCCAGAAAGAAAAGGCCAGAGCCGAAAATGCTAATCTCACTGCTATGGAAGCTGCCCGTATCGCTGAAGCTAGGGCCCGACAGGCCAAAGATGCTGAACGTATGGCTAAAAGAAAAGAAAGAGAAGCGCAAATTGCCAGAGAACAGGCACTCAGAGACAGAGAATTAGCAAAAGCTAAAGAAGCTGAAGCTGTTAAATCTAAGGAAGAGGCTATTAAACAGAAAGAAATTGCCCTCAGAGTAAAAGGGCTCTCACTCGCGCAGTCTATCGCTGTAAAGTCTACTAAAGAAGAAAATGAAGATATTCAGGGATTGCTTGCTAAAGAAGCATATGACCTCAATGCTGTAAATGCAGGGGATCCGCAGGATGCCTTTATATATGAAGCAATTTATAAGGCTCTAAATCGCCTCGAAGCTATCAATAAGAATAATCCTGAATTTAATGCGCTTAATCAAGCGCCTGACGGCCGTTCAAGAGTAGGTAGAATAAGGTCTATTCAGGTGCCCGAAAATGACGCTGATATTTTTACGGTTGGCTCTGATGGTCTGTTGCTTAAATGGAAGTTTCAGGTCTATGGCTCTAAAGCGGCCCGTAAGGATAAAATGAATAAACCTGAAATTATGTCCTCTAATGTTTCTGTTTCCAGAACGTTGGATATCAGCCCCGATGGTAAATTCCTGGCACGTGCAGGTGACGCGGACAGAATCTTGATTACGGATGCCGCTACGGGGCAAATCGTTAAACAATTGGATGCTCATAAAGGTAAACGAATCTGGCAAGTCAGATATACGCCTTCTGGTGATGGCCTTATTTCTGCAGGAGATGATGGTTCAGGTGAAACCGCTATAAATTATACTAATATGAGTGGTGCTACTTCTCCGCTTATTGGGAAAACACCGTATCGTATTACTTCTCTCGATGTCTCTGGTGAAGGTAAATATGTGGCCGGTATAGGTAAATCTTCAGAAGTATATATATGGAATATTCAGAACCAAAGAAGAGAGTTTTTACTCAATGACCCTCAATCTGATAAACATGCTACAGCTGTAGCATTTAATCCGCAGGGACGCTTTGTCTGTGTGGGCTATCAGGATGGTACGATGATGGTATGGGACCTCAATAAAGTAAAAGAAGATCCTACTTACCTCCCGGAAAAATTCCTTAATCACGGGTCCAAAATATCTGATGTGGAATTCAGCGCGGATGGTTCGCTATTGGTTGTAGGTAGCCTCGATAAATCTGCTACCTTATGGACTATCAGAGATGAGGAATACAGAGGCTATGGTAATGATAAAGAATTTCCTTTCCTCAATCCTAAATATATTCCTATTAAACTTTCTAATCATCAGGATTGGGTAACTGCAGTAAGCTTCAGCAATGATGGAACTAAAGTTTTAACCGGTACTGCTAATGGTGAAGTGAAAATTTGGGAAGTCGATATGACGCTTTATGCTGATCAGATTTGTGATATTATTCGTCAGAATCTCAGTGATAAATCCTGGAAAAAATATGTCGGTACTGATGACCCCTATGAAGAGGAACTCTTTATCGAAACTTCTGACGGTGGCAGACGCTTCCCTTTATCTACCTGTGGTGAACAGGCAGTTCAGATGAAAGAGTCTAATCCACTTAAAGAAATTGATTAAGGCTTGTTTTTGCTTTTTATTTTTTATTTAATCCCAAAAATAATGAAGGTGATTTACCATTTTCCTCTCTTTAAGTTCTCTTTATTGATCTGTCTTTTTTGTTTCTTTACTTCTGTAGATGTAATTGCTCAAAAAAAGAAAAAAGGCTCATCTCCTGATGATTGTCAACTCGATGAAGCTAAAAGATGGTACGAAATGGGCGACCTCGAGAAAATTGAAGGAATTGAAACTTGTGTCTCTGACCCTAAATCTATGTCAAGGGAAAAAAGAATCGAAGCCTTGCAGCTGATTACTGAATCTTATCTCTATAGAGACAAAATAGGTGCTGCTGACAAATCTTTCAGAAGCTTGTTATCTATCAGTCCGCTTTATGAAGCTGATTCTTCAGATCCCAATAATTCTTATGACTTGATTTATTTGTCCAGAACTTTTTCAAGAAGACCTATCTTCTCTATGTATTTCGCTGCAGGTGCCAACTTTTCTCTTGTTGAACAACTCGAAAACTATGGCATAGATAATACTTCGGGTATTGCTGATCACGAGGGTTACCTCAGAGAAGTGGAAATTGGTTTTACCGGAGCAATTGGTTTTGAAGTGCCGCTCATTTATAATTTTGAACTTGCCCTAGATGCTACCTTCGGGTATCGCACTTTTGCTTATGGCGATTCTATGTATATCTCTGTTAACCCTACTAATCCTACTGATTTGGTTTATGGCAGTAACAGTGATCTTAACAGTCGTGCAGGAGTTCCCTTGCTCTATTCTACTCTTAACTACAAAGAAAATCAATTTTGGATAGACGTTCCTCTTATCTTGCGGTATAAACTTTCTGATATCAAAGGTTTTTTACCCTATATCTATGTTGGTGTTGCAGGAAATTTCTTGCTTAGTGCTAACCTTGGTGCTATTAGCAGAACTACTCAAACGGAAAATATTACTACTTCAGGTGGTGAAAATACTCCTGAAAAAACAATCCTGATTACGCCTGATAATGAAAATGGTACCCCTTCTCTCAGAACAATGGCTAATGTTTCTTTTGTTGCAGGGGCTGGAATAAAGAAAAGAGTTGGATCTGATTTTATATTTTTAGATTTCAGATATACCCGTATGTTCCTTAATAATGTGGATATTAATAATCGCTATGCTAATAATGAACTTGTTTATCAATATGGTCATGTTGATAATGATTTCAGAATGGATAATTTTGCTCTGACATTCGGGTTTACCAAAGCTTTTTATAAACCAAGAAAAAAACATCAGCACAACCCCCTTATTATAAGTAAGAAATATAATAAATGGTTGGAAAAAGAACGGAATTATGCAAAAAAAGAAACAGATGAAGATTTGAAACGTGAATTGAATTCTGCTATCAAAGATATGGAAAGACAAAAACCTGCTCTTATTGAAGATGTACAGAAGGGGAGAACCAAAGGGGATAGAATGATCGGAAATAAACAAAAAGAATTTAATGATTATAAAAATAAACGGGTTAGAGTTGAAGTGAAGTATGAATAGATTTTATTTGATGCCTTTTTTAATATTGGGTATGTAGTCTTTTTTATTTCTTATAGTTGATATTTAAATATATTAGTATGCTTTTTTATAACAAAGGTCTGGTTTTTTACTTTTTGTGCTTTGTGCTCTTTACACACACCGCTTGCGAGAAGTCTTTTATTTCTCCTCCTAATCAGGATGTTGCTTTTATTAAGTATTATGGCCATGTTTCTGATCAGACAGCACATGATCTTAAAAAAACAGCAGATGGTGGATATATTATTTTAGGCTCTACGAATTCCTTTAATGAAGAAGTAGAACATGATGTTTTTGTTGTGAAAGCAGATCAATATGGTAATGAAATGTGGAGTACTACCTTAGGTAGGGCCTCAACTTTTAATGGCTCTTCTTCTACTTATATTAATTTTCATGAAGTAGGAATTTCTCTTGTTATTTTACCCGACGAAGCAGGGTATGTTATTGCTTGTAACAGAACGTATGTGAATTATACTACCGTTAATCCCGCACCGCCTGATTATACTAAAATTGTGCTTTATCAACTTGATATTGCAGGGGTTAATGTCTTAGGTCCTGATGGGGAAGAATTAGAAACAAATGTTACACTTCCTTCTATTCTTCCTCAGGGGGGAAGTACTTCCTCTGAATCGGTTACAGATTTGAAATTTGAAATTGAAGGAGGGAACCTTACTTATATTTTAACAGGAAATACTAATAATATTTCTATTACTAAACCTGATCCTTACCCGGATAAAAGATTCGACCTTACCGACCTTTTTACTACTAAACTTGATGTTGCTTTTCAGCCCGTTTCTGGATTTACAAAGACGTATGGACGTAATGGAAGTGATTTTGCTTCCTCTATTCATATTCTTGACGATGCCTATCTCGTTATTGGTACTTCTGAAAATGAATGGAGTGCCAGCAATTTTAAATTTAGATTAATTGCTGTAAAATATAGTAAATCAACTGGTGTGCCTATTAATGTTACTTATTATGGAGGAGAATCCAATTCCTTGGATTTAGCTTGTTCTGTTATGGATACAAATAATAATCATACCTTTATTGCTACCTCTTCTATTGAAGCGAATGTCAATGAAAATATTCAGAATAATAAAGTTGTATTATATGAAATTGATACAGAACTGAATCAGATTAGAACCATGGAACATTCTTTTGGTATGAATTTAAGTCCTCAGTCTATCGATGTTTTAGGTGCTAATCAAGGTTTTATTGTTTCTTTTAACCATAAAAGAACGGACAAAGAACACGATATCGCTATCTCCAGATTTGATCGTAACTTTTCTTTAGCTAGTGGATGGCCTGTTTTGTACGGGTATAATAATGCAGCTTCTACTTTTAGTACCCTCGAAGAAGCAGGTAGTATTATCGCAGAAAATGACCCCTCGACTTCTATTACTGTTAGTTATTCTTTTGTAGGCACTTATGGTCTTAGTACTAATGATATGATAGGCCTCACTAAAGTGAATGTAAATGGAAACTTTGAACCCCCTGAATAATGATTGTTAATATTTATACTGATGCAAATTTATGATTGGTTTGGAACGCTGTTCTATCACTTATCGTTTAATTAATAATAACCTGATTAAAATAATTTAAATACTTTATTAAAATGGAAATTACATACGAATCAATAAAACCTTATATCATTGAAGAAAATGTTGAGGGCTCTAAAATATATTGTAAATTCGAAGTCGAAACTCAGGTCTTTGAAGCTGCTGCAAGTATTAAATCTGATACTAAAAAAGGCTCAGCCAAAGTAACTAATATGGTTAGAAATACTGCCCTCGGCCGTATGCGCTCTATGGTTCTTAGGGTTTTGAGAAAGGCTGTTGGAGGTGGTTTTGCAGGAACTGCTGTTTCAATGGCAGGTAGTGAAGCTATGCGTCAGGGAACAGACGGTATTAAGTATAACAAAAAAGAAAAAGAAGCGGCTGTAATTAAAGCCTTCGAAAGTGTTTCTTTGGAGTTGGCTTATGAAAATGGTAAATGGAGACTTGCTACTGAATTTTCTGAATTTGAAAAATTGATCAAAAGAAATCCGTTCAATAAAGCCTATGATAAAAAAATCCTGGCAAGAATGTTGGTCGAAATGGCAAGGGCTGATGGTAAAATTGAAGCGGAAGAAAAAGCCTTTTTTGATGACTTCCTCACCGAAGAAACAGGTTCTATGGGGGAATTAATGCGTGCACCCGCTATTTCTATTGTCGAAGTGGAAGAGATTAGTGAAGAGGCAAGAGAAAATGTCTTTATGATTGTGGCAGCAGTTGCCCTCACTGATAATGAATTCGCCGATGAAGAAAAATTAAAACTCGATGAGTATTCTCAAATGTTTGACTTTACAGAGAAAAAACATGAGGAATTACTTAGGTTTGCTCAGGATTATACTATCGAAATGCTGATTAAATCCAAAGGTCAGATGTCAAGGGATGAAGTATATACCTTCGCTGATCAGATTGGTATGGACAGAGGTGAAGCTGAACGTACTCAAATTCGTCTCGAAAAAAGATTGGCCTAAGTTATATTTTTTCGGTTTTATCCATAAAGGGCATTCTGATCTTTTCCGAATGCCCTTTCTGTTTTTTTAATTTATATGTTTGAAAATTATGTCTGATAAGAAAAAAAAAGATCCTGAAATACATGATGACCTCAAAGGATTTGATATTAAAATTAATGAGTTTGGTGAAATAATTTCTTCCTACTCTGTAGATAAACTTAATAGCTTTCTCGATGATAATGTTGAGGACAAAAAGCTGAAAGACAGGGAAGAAGAAGAATAATCGCAGCGTATTATCTCTCTGATATTTTCCTTTTCTGAGGACTTGGTCTAACTTCGCTCATAATGATCATCCCAGTTCTTTACATTAGGATCCCGTAGCTTGCCTACTGATTTACCTACTAGGGTGGCTACCGTTGCATCGCCCGTTACATTTACTACTGTCCTGCACATATCAAGTGGACGGTCAACGGCAAAAATTAAGGCTATCCCAAAGGCCAGATCGTCCGCAGGTATTCCCAAGGTATCTAATACTATTACCAACATGACCATCCCGGCACCAGGTACTGCGGCAGACCCTATAGAAGCCATCGTTGCTGTAAGTACTATCGTTAACTGATCTGCTAAGGTAAGTTCAAATCCAATAACCTGACAGATAAATACTGCCGCTACTGCCTGATATAAACTTGTGCCATCCATGTTTATTGTAGCCCCTATCGGACATACAAAACTTGTGACTTCTTTCTCCACTCCAACATGTTCCTCCACTCGTTCCATTGTTACAGGTAGGGTCGCTGCACTCGAACTTGTTGAAAAGGCAAGGAGTTGGGCTGGACTTATTGCCTTCAGAAATCCAACTGTTGATCGTCCGGTGTAAAAATGTATGGCCATAAGATATAAACCAATCATCATAAGCAACCCAATTAGTACACATATTGCATACTGAATTAAAACTCCAAAAATTGCCGGATCTGTACTTACTGTAAGGTTGCATAGTAAAGCAAAAACAGCATAGGGTGACATCAACATAATTAAATCTACCATCTTTAATATCACCTCATTCATGCTATCAAAAAAATCATGCATCGGCTTGGCTTTTTCCCGCGGAATCAATAATAAACAAATTCCGAAAAATATGACAAATACTATTACCTGTAACATATTACTGTTGTTGGCAGCGGCTCCGAATATATTGCTTGGAACCATGTCGACAATAAACTTTAAGGGCCCTGTCTGCTTCTGTAATACCCCGGCTTCTATCTTCGATGCACTTTTTTCAAGATTGTTCTGACTGATTTCTTCCATTGCTGCCGCTGGCATGCCTGAACCAGGCTGTATAATGTTTACTACCATTAAGCCCAAAGTTACTGCCAATAAGGTAGTGACAAGGTAGACACTTATTGTTCGTCCTCCTATCTTTGATAGTTTTGAAATATCCTTTAAGTCGGCTATTCCCTTTGTTAAGGAAGCAATAATCAATGGTACTGCTATCAACTTCAGAAGATTGACAAATATTTTACCTATTGGATATATCCAATCCTTTACAAAATCTGCCCCCTTGTAGGGCCGGGAACTTTTAGTCGTCTCTATTCGCTCAACAACCTGATTGTTTATTACCTCCGTTATTGTTGTTTGTGTCGATTTAATGACCTCTGTTCCTTCGTATAACCAGAATTCAATGAAATTGCCAAACCACAAGCCATTCTTGAATAAATATCCAACCAATACTCCAAATACCATTCCTATCAAAATCTTCCAATGTAAGGCCAAATTACTTCTTTCTTCTGTCATCTTTTAATGGTTTTTATATGAAATTTTTATAATGTTGAAGCAGTCAACTGTTCCTGTGTGGATTTTATTGTATGAAAAATAAAAAAAATAAAAAAACTGTATCTTTTTCTATATCCTGTATTATAAAAGTGAATCAGAAAAAGTTCTTTGTCATTTTGAGTGTTTTAATAACCAAATATAGTTAAAATATAATGCTGTTGTATAACCGGACTACATTATGTTTCGCTTTTATTTTTTACGTTTTACGTTTTATGGTATAATTAGTGTTGTTTTACTTCTGTTTAAATCTTTGTTTAAATGAAAAATACTTCGTTTCTTTTCCTCAAACTGTAAAAACTCCTACCTTAGTAAGTGAATTGAGGCTCATAAATATTTTAGCCTTAAAGAGGATAGGGGTTTGGAGAATTGTAACTTCGTGGCTTTTTAGTACGCGTCACTTCTTTGGCTAAGCCCGTGAAAATAAAAGTATTGAAAACTAATGATTTAATCTTGTTATACCTGGTCTTGAGAAAACCTGAAAACTCCGATTGAAACCCGCAGTTTATCCTGCAGGTAGTTTTGTTGAGCTCAGATTGTTTCCACAAATTGTTATTGTTAATGAGAGATTATATGAAGAAGAGTATTTTGATGATTTCTGATTTGAGTTTTTACTCATTTATTATTGCTGTACAAAGACTTGCCTTAGTTTTTTGTTGTCTTTGTGTATCAGTTTATTCTAATGCGCAATTATTGAAATTTCCCGATATATATCCTAAATTGCCCTTTGATTTATTCTTGGCTAAGGATATGGGTAATAATAAATGTACTGTCTGGAAAGGTACCTATACTAAAGCCGCTGATGATGAATCAGGCTTTATTTGGTCAAATGCCATCACAGAATCTCACCAGTTTCAGAAATTTATCTTCCCGGATGGGAAAATGGATAAAATTTCTACCTACAATAATTTCGGAGATAAATTATGGTCCATTGAATTCTTTTATAAACAAGGGTTTTTATCTGCTGTAGAAAAATTGAATTACGATTCCTTACAGGAATCCAGCCTCGATTATGCTTATGCTTATTTGTACAGATACGATAGCATGCCTTTTCAAAGGGTCAAAATGTTTGGATTTCCCAATAAATCTTTGCGCTTACTCGATGAATTTGGCTTTGATACCCTGAACCGCCTGATTAGAATAAAATCAACTGCTACAGGTAGTGCCCCTTTTATGGATAGCCTTGTCGGACTTAAAAATGGAGAGCAAATTCTGACGCTAACGGAATTCGATCAAAAATCAGTCGCTAAAAGAGTATATAAAAACCTTTATGTTATCCTAAGCGATTGTAAATCTTTCTATAATGAGAAGGGAGAAATTGGAAATGCTGAATATAGAAATTCTGAAGGGCAAATGCTCTCTAATGTAGTTTATGATTATGAAAATGGAAGATTGTCAAAAAAGTCACATTGGAAATTTCCTGTAATTGATAAATCTGTTCCTCCGCAAGAGAAAAAGAAAAAAAAGAAGAAAAAGAAAAAGAAGTCAGTGAATCTCCCTCTTGTTGATACAGAACCCAAAACGGAAGAAATAAAACCCGAAATTTTTAAACTCGAGTTTTTTACTTATTCAGATGATGGCCTTCTTGAAATGCATATTATTGAGGAAAATGGAATTCAAACAGTCCTTGAATATACTTTTTTTATGGACTAATGTAATAATTGACGACTATTATTTGTTATATTTGTATAGTTCTCATTGGGTTTTAACCATATAGGTTTTTCTGAAATTTATCTGTTCTGCCCAATCTTAACTTTCATTTCATAAAAACTAATGTCCCCTTATTCTTAACTATGTCGATTTCTAAATATACAGTCACTGAAAAGGCAATGCAGGATGAATGGGTTGAGGTACAACAAGCTCAACAGAATCCCGCAAAATTCAGAGTCTTATACAACAGATATTACGAATCCATTTTTCGTTTTATTTATAACCGTACTGTTGACGAAACACTCGCCGCTGATTTGACATCGGAGACCTTCCTGAAGGCTATGAATAAATTGGATAAGTATGTTTTTAAGGGGGTTCCCTTCTCTGCATGGCTTTTTAGAATAGCAAGCAATGAAATTGCTCAGCATTTCAGGAAAAATAAAAAAACAAGAGTAGTGGCACTCGAAGAACGTACTACTCATGATTTAGCAGATGAATATGATGATAATGAAGATTTGGATATTAATTTGAAATTACTCAAAAATGTCATTCAGGATCTTAAACCATCTGAGGTTGAGTTGCTGGAACTTCGGTTTTTTGAAAAAAGACCCTTTAAAGAAATTGCCAATATTTTAGATATAACGGAAAATAATGCAAAAGTGAAAGTTTACAGGTTGTTGCAGAAAATGAAAAAACGATTTGTGAAGTAAAACGGTTTATTGATGATTTTTTCATCCCCCGTTTAAAGATTTTAAAAATGAAAGATAAGTACAATATAAAAATTAATCCACCTGAATTGTCCTCAGAACAAATTAGTAAACATCAAAATTTTGATGCCTTGTTTGCTCAGTTTCAGGATGCCGCACAGACTACTCCTGATGATGGTAGCCTTAAAGAACCGGCCCCGGATAATGTCCGAAAATTTCCCGCGTGGATGGTGAAATATGGAACAGGTGCTTTTATCGCTGTCGCTGCTTCCCTTTTACTGGTCTTTATGTTAAAACAAATGGTCGCCTCGGTGGAAGGGGTGGTTCCTGCCCATCAGATTGATGAATTACTTGCCCTTCAGGCTCCTTTATCCGATTTTCAATTGTCGTTCGGTAACCTGACAGTTCAAAATGCCGAAGAAGGTGAAACCCTGGAATATCACTCAGGTTCTAAAATTATTGTGCCGGCTTCTGCCTTCGTTGACGAAAAAGGCTTGCCAGTCAAAGGTAAAGTCGATATTCAATATCGCGAATTTAATGACCATGTCGATATGTTTCTCGCCGGTGTCCCTAAAGAATTGGATAAACACCAAAATCTGCAATCTGTCGCAATGATGTAAATTAAAGGCTCGCAAAATGGTAATCCTGTTTTCCTTAATACTGATAAAACCCTCGATGTTGAACTCAGAGGTAAAGTTATTTCAAATTTCCCTACCAATGATCTCGATGTCTTTGTCTATAGTACAAAAAAGGACGCATGGGACTATAAGGCAGATGATGTTGTTGAAGTAATCGCTAAAGATCAAGTATTTATCGATTCTTCCTCCCTCGGATCTGATGCTGAACTTCTGGCAAAAGCGAAAGCTTCCCTCGCTTCCAGTAAACCGCTTGAACCAATAAAAGTAGGGGTGCCTGAAAATATGCAGGTTTTTGATTTCGATATTAATATCGCTGATTTCCCAGCCTTGGCTAAATATGATCAGAATGTTCAGTTTATTGTTGAAAAATCTCAGGTGAATGATCAAACCTTTGCTCCTGAATGGAACTCTATGGACATGAAGGAAAATGGTGAAAATAAATTTCTGCTTGTTCTCAGCAGAGAGGAAAACGGTGAAAAAATTATCGAAGAATTTGATGTTTATCCTGCTATTATTGCTACTGATCTTTCTGAAAATCAGTATAGAAAAGACCTCGAAAAATATAATGCCAAATTCACTCAATGGAATGCTGATGTTCAGGCTGCTGT
>CAJQOX010000249.1 GCA_905480075.1 uncultured Aureispira sp.
ATGGGTGGTTGTATATTGTTGATATAGGGAATGACCGTGTTTTTCGTATGAATACTGCTACCGGTTCTTTTTCTGCTAACTTGTCCGGTCTTGAGCAAGTTGCCGAATATGCGCGGTATATGGGTGTTGTACAGGAGGCAGTTATTGATACAGGTCTTATACAGCCTTGTGGGATAGATCTGTTGGATGACAGGATTATCGTAGGTGATTATGCCTCTGGGGATATCCGTTTTTATGATATCAGTGTTACACCGGCTATCTATCTGGGTAAAATAGCTACCGGTTCCCCCGGTCTTACAGGTCTGAAAATAGGACCACAGGGAAATATCTGGTATACTAACAGAGTAACAAATCAGGTTCGCAAAATTATCCCTTCGGTATCAACCTCTATAATTTCTTCAGAAAAAGAATTTGATTTCAAAATTTTTCCAAACCCTGCAGACAAACTTATAAACGTTCAGTTTTCTGAAGGCTTTGCTGCTGCCGCTTCATTAAGTATATCAGATGCACTGGGCAGAACGATTGTCAGCACTACATTGAACTTCAGGAAACAGATGTCATTCAACTGTTCTGAATGGACACAGGGAATCTACATGATGACAGTTCAAGACGGAGAAAAGCGCATCAACAAAATGATTCAGGTGCGTTAGGTAGCTTAAATTTTTAATTTTTAATTCGGTTAAAATCTTTTCTGTACACAGACAAAAGAGATTTTAACCGTTTTTTTTGTATTTATCTCTTCTGTGGACAGATTTTTGAGATTGCTTTTTAAGTGAATTGCGTAGATTGTTACTTATTAACTATATTCGCATAAATTTTGTAGTCTTTCATATAATTAAATATTTGTCACGTGATAAAATATTTCGCTAATTTTTTTATTAGTATTCTGTCTTTTTTGTTTTTGTTGTCTGCCTGTGTAGGAAGTTCAAATACTACCGGGAATACAGTATCTTCGGAAGAAAACACAAGTCAATCCTATAATGGCAGAAAAACGATTGTCCGTAAAGCTCCAGTTCTTTCAGAAGTTGTTCCTGACACAATAAAGTATGATCCTGATCCATACTCCTCACTTGTCGAGATGCAGACAAGGTTTGGAACAATGAAGATAGAATTGTTTTTTGATGCTGAAAAACACCGGGAAAATTTTCTCCGGTTGGCAAAAAAGGAATTTTATGACAGTTTGATTTTTCACCGGGTTATTAAAAATTTTATGGCACAGGGCGGTGATCCGAAATCCCGTTTCGCTACTAAAAATGAACGACTTGGCGGCGGCTCGTCGGGTGTTCAGCTCGATGCTGAAATGGGGCAGCATTATTATCATGTAAAGGGGGCACTTGCCGCGGCGAGACAACCTGATGAGATGAATCCTGAAAAGAAATCTTCGGGCACCCAATTTTATATTGTACAGGGGGCAACAGTATCTCCGGATCAGCTGGATAAGAACGAAAGGAAATACGATATTGTTTATACCGAAGAACAACGCAAGTTATATTATAAACTGGGGGGATCACCACAACTCGACATGGAATATACTGTTTTTGGGCGCGTGTATGAGGGATTTGAAATTATAGATAGTATCTGTTTTAAACCCACCGATTCCTACGCGAGACCAATAGATGATATCAGGTTAAAGGTCAAAGTGGTAAGGGAGTAGCCTGATAGCATAAAATTTGCAGATTTAAACTAATTGATTATCTTCGCAGCATGAAAATATTTTCTGACATATCTTATGTTAATGAATTAAATTGTTTGAGCAATTTGAGTAGTCAAATTATGTTTGAAAACGAGAAAAAGAAGAAACGGGAATATTTTCTTCTGTTTTGACTTTTGATACAAAATTATTTATATTTTATTCAGCGATTGGTCAAAACGGCTTAATCGTTTTTTTTTATTATTTTTTGAAATTTTTCATCCTGACAAATTAAAATTTAAGCATCATGTTATTAAATCCCGAAACACAACGATACGAAATTAAGGGAGTCGATGTTGTTCAACTCACTCAGGAGTATGGGTCCCCTCTGTTTGTTTATGATTCGGCCACGATCGTAAAACAATATTCAAAAATGATAAAATCACTGAGAAAAGTGAAGAAGGTAAAAATTAATTATGCCTGTAAGGCACTCACAAATATCAGCATACTCAGAATACTAAAAAACCTTGGTGCCGGACTCGATGCTGTTTCCTATCAGGAAATTCAGATGGGGCTTACTGCCGGTTTCGCTGCACACGATATTATCTTCACTCCTAATTCAGTATCTATACAGGAACTCGAAGCAGCAATGGACCTGGGGGTCAAGATAAATATAGATAATATCGAAACACTTGAATACATGGGTATGAATCATCCTGATATGCCTTTGTGTATACGCATTAATCCCCATATCATGGCGGGGGGGCATGCAAAAATTTCAGTTGGGCATATCGATTCAAAATTTGGAATTTCCATTCATCAGATGCCACTTGTTGAGCGTCTTGTAAAAACGCTGAATATCAAGATAGAGGGCGTACACATGCATACAGGTTCTGATATTCTTGATGTGGATGTATTCTCTCATGCTGCCACCTTGTTGTTCAATGTAGCCAGAAATTTTGATGATCTGAAATATTTAGATTTTGGATCCGGATTTAAGGTCAAATACAAAGAACATGATTTTGAAACCGATATGGAGGAGTTTGGAGAAATGATGTCTCAACGGTTTAATGCCTTTTGTGAGGAAACGGGAAAAGATTTAACACTCGCTTTTGAACCCGGCAAGTTTATCGTCAGCGAATCAGGTTTTTTTCTGGCCCGCACCAATGTTGTGAAACAAACAACCTCGGCTGTATTTGCAGGAATTGACTCAGGATTTAATCATATGATTCGTCCTATGTTCTACGGGGCACATCATGATATAATGAACCTTTCCAACCCCAATGGAAAGTCTAAAATTTATACCGTGGTAGGTTATATCTGCGAAACCGATACCTTTGGCTGGAATCGTAAAATTAATGAGATAAAAGAGGGGGACATTCTTTGTTTTAAGAATGCAGGGGCATATTGTTTTTCAATGTCTTCGAATTATAATTCAAGGTACCGTCCTGCAGAAATTCTGATACACCATGGGGAAGCACATCTTATACGCGAACGAGAATGCTTTGAAGATTTATTGCGTAATCAGACCGACCCAAAACTGGAATTTCAGACTGAGATTTTATAACACAATTAAAAATAGACCAAAGAAGCCTTATCTGTAACGATGAGGCTTTTTTAATTATAATATTCCTTCATAGGGGCAATATAATGTTCTTCCCAACCAATTTTGTATTTCTCTCCTGTACCTTCAGGCAAGTTTGAATGATTGAAGGAAATTCTGCTTTTGTCATTTCCCAGGTCCTCCAGTAAAATTTCCAATATGGAGTTTTCTTCTGATTCCTTAAATTCAGCGGTTCTCCAGCTTTGAATTATTAATTTATCTACCACCAGCTTAGTTATAACCCCGCTGATATAGCCATTCCAGGCTGTAAAATCAGTGTTTATTTTGTTTTCTATTTGTGCATCGCCACCGGTAAATGCACTGTGACCCTTACTGCTGAGCCAGTCGTTGTAAATGGTTTTTACCCCAGCGTTAATTTCCGTAGAGACTGAAATTTTTTCCTTGCTCATTTTTTAATTTTAAAGATTAATATATATGTCTGTTATCAAATTTTGCCTGAGTATAAACATCCGACTGATAGTTATTCATGTCTCTGACCAGCACAAGAATATGACTCCGGCCTTCCGATTCTGTTAGTTCTGCATCGGTTTTGCTCAGGATTATAGCTCTTTTGCCCATGTTTCGTGTATATATAAGCAGATGATAATTGCCAAAATTAAATGAAAGCACATACTTTTTATATTTCCAGTAAAGTATACTGCCTTTAAGATTGAAAATATCCTCAAAGACCGGCAAGATTGAATTGTTTTCGATATCGAGAAGGGCAAAGTCCGTTTTAAGTCTTTTCAGATCCGTAATAATCAGATCAGGCAACAACTGTCTATGAGTTAAATGCTCACATAATTCAGTCACATTTTCAAAATTAATGCTTTCGGCAAAAAATGTAAATTTATCCCTGCAGGATTCATCGTCATAGATTTTTTTGCATAATAACAAATGTTCCCTGGTATAAATCAATGTTTTCATATTAATCATTTGCAAGCTCAGGAAAAAAAAAATCTTTAAGGCCCTCCCCCAAATTAGGTAATGAAGACATTGCTTCGAACATATCCCGATCGTTTTCGCTTTCGAAAAAATCTATTGTAAAGCATTTACTATATTTACTGATACATGTTTTTTTCTGTACAACCGTTCTGTTAATTTCCAAAAAGGGATATTCCTTTACCGTAGCCCAGCAGTGGTCGATCTCAAAATAAATATAGAAATCCAGAATTCTCAACAAATATCTGTCACTGTTAAATAAGGAGGCAACCTCAACCAATGTCATTTTCAGTTCACTGAATGCCTCTTCAAAGCTCATTCCTAATTGAGTCTGCATCAGGCTTAAGGCAAGATAATTATTCTCGGCCTGTTTTGTATTGATAAGTTGATCTATCTTTTTTCTTTGCTCCCTCTGTGACATCAGTATATTTTAACATCGTATCAGAATATTTTATTCATAGCAAAATAAGTAAATTATTTATCAAAAGTCATCTTTGCCCCTTATCATTCAAATTAGTTTTTGTTAATTAAGATTACATTAAATTCAATAATCTATTTCGTTAATTATAATAATTAGATAATCACTTAAATCATAAGAGGAATGAAAAGATGAAAATAAAAACAGACCGTTTTGTGTCCGTTTTATGAAAAAAAACAAGCTAAAAAAGCAAAAAAGGCAACATGGGTATATTGTTGCCCTTAATTATTATAATTCGGCTAAATTTTTCTTTTGTGTCAATTTCAGTTCGTTTACAGGTTTAAAGTATTTCAGAGACCAGTAAACTGAAACAAATGCAGTGCAAGCTATTATTAATACAGCCACAGGGTCAGTATGCCAGTCATTGAATAAGATTATTCCCAAAGGCATAAACAAAAGTCTTGTCAATTCAGATACCTGCAACCAATCCTTAGATTCCAATATGCCGCTAAGGTTGACTATCGTGTGCCAAAGGAAGAGGGCACCTATCCATCTTTCCTGTGTCGTCCACATAGAATCCCCGTTAATAATAAACATCATCATCCATAAACATATTCCCATGTGAATCAAGAGGTAAGCTTTTGACTGAGGGAATAAAACGGATTCATATCTTACCTGACTGTCAACGGTTATTTCTTCATTGGGGACGTACTCAGGCAATCCTCTCGGCTGCCAGATAAGGGGCATGAACCAAATTCTGATCTTATCCCACCAAAAGGGGGCGGCTACCGCTTTTTTCCATAAGATGATGTAGTAATGAAAGTTGATCTTTACCGGATTCCAAGACTTGGGACCATTGTACATACCATACACTACCTTATCTTGTTCTTCCTGAAAGGTTCCGAACAGCCGATCCCAGATTATGAGAAATTCTGCATAGTTTTTGTCCAGGTATTTGATATTCATACCATGGTGAACCCGGTGATGAGAAGGGGTGTTGAAGATGTATTCAATCCAGCGCCAGAATTTAGGGATCGTTTCGGTATGGTGCCAGTACCCTATAAACAGGTGTACACCAGTCATAGCATAGAGACTGATAGGGTCGAAACCTATCAGGGTCAATGGCCAGAAAAAAAGAAAGGACATCAGTCGTTGTGTAATACTTGCACGCAGGCCGACCATCAGATTCATCTCTTCGGCAGAATGATGAGGAGAATGTGCCGCCCACAAAATATTGACTTCATGCCCCCACCGGTGTATCCAGTAAAAAATAAAATCTATGCCAATCAATAAAATTAACCAGTTCCACCAGTGTTCTTTATCCATAGCTATGTCCAGCAAGCGATAATTTTCCCACAAATATCCATAACTGAAATATACAGCGACAGCCACCAGGACATTCGTACTCTGATTGCCCATTGCGGTGCAGAAGTTTGCAATGCTTTCCTGAAATGTGAAATGTGATTTGCGCAAAAGCCAGCAATAAATCAATTCCACTATAACCAGCCCAACGGCAATAGGCGTCAGTAAACTATAAATGTTTTTTTCTTCTGTACTCAGGTTTGCCATTCCTCCAAATCCGGAGATCATATAAAAAATCATCAATACTGTGAGCACTACAGCCAGGATAATATGCCCTGTTTTTATCATATGTCTGTTTTTTAATTGTTCATTTTATCATGAACAAGTTCAACATAACAAAAAAATGTCTAATAATAAAGCACAATTGATAAGAAACCTTTTTTGGTGGCAGAAAGTTGAAAACAGAAAGACATTTTTTGATACTGAAGGTACTTCTCAGCAGGTTATGAATTATGCAATCTAAGGATAATTTATAAAACCCTCATGGAATAATTTTGATAGTGAAGGGTTTACCCCGTAGAACCTGATAATAAAATCAAAAAGATAAGATTAAATATCTAAATATCAAATGTCAAAACAATTACTTACTAACAAATTTTTACCTACTTTTGCAGCTGAATTTAATGGTTTTTCAGGTTTCAGGTTTTAAATCTAAATTTTATGTTGAACAAAAAATTTGCAGAGGATATTCAGGAAGGGCTTTCCAAAAGACAAAAATCCATTCCATTTATTTATTTTTATGACGAAAGAGGTTCGTGGCTTTTTCAACAAATTATGCAATTGCCGGAGTATTATCTACCTGCATGTGAGGTATCTATCCTCGAAGAACATAAAATGAGCATGCTGAATCATTTCAGCTCTAAGAAGAAAGCTTTTAATCTGATAGACCTCGGGGCAGGGGATGCTTCGAAAACCAAGACATTGGTACAGTATTATCATGAAAATGAGGTAAAATTCACCTATACACCTGTTGACTTGTCTACCTCTATTCTTTCAGCTTTATCTGAAAGTCTTTCTGCTGCCTACCCCGAACTTAATTATAGGGCACTTAACAAGGATTATTGGGAAGCCCTTGATTTGCTGAAACAAAATACTAATAAAGGAGAACGTAAGGTTGTTCTGTTTCTCGGAGCGAACATAGGTAATTTTACTAAAGATCAAAGTATTGAATTTCTCTCTACATTGAAAAGTTACCTTAATCCCGGTGATTTGGTAATGATTGGGTTCGATCTTAAAAAACGACCTGAAATAATCTATAAGGCTTATCGCGATTCCAAAGGAATTACTGCAGCATTTAACCTGAATCTTCTACATAGAATCAATCAGGAACTCGGGGGGAATTTCAAACCTAATTATTTTAGATTTTATCCTTATTACAATCCACAAACCGGAGAACTGATGAGTCATCTTGTAAGTCTGAAGAAACAAGTTGTACAGATAGAATCACTCGAAATGAATGTAGAGTTTGAACAATGGGAATCTATTCATACAGAAATATCAAAAAAATATACTATAAATGAAATAGAAACATTGGCTAGTGAAGCAGGTTTTGCCGTTAAAGAACATTTTCAGGATACTAAAAATTACTTTGTGGATACCCTGTTGCAAGTCTGAGAATAAAACATAAAATTGATTTTGCTAATAATAACACTAAAAGCCAATACAAATATTTTTGTATTGGCTTTAGTTTTGCACGTGAAGGAGGGGGTATCTATTATATCTTAAGCAGCTTTCGCTGATAGTCTCTTTCGTATTCTACTTAGTGTTTCCGGAGTCATCCCCAAATAGGAAGCAATCATATATTGGGGAACCCTTTGCAATAATTCGGGTTCATCGGCCAGAAATTTCTTATATCTTAGCATTGCATCACTTAATAACAGAAGGTTTACACGATGAGAGTTCATTTTTGACATAAGTACAGCCAATTGTTGACTGAATTCGGGACTTGCTTTGCCTATCCTTTCAAAATTGTGATAACTCATCACCCAAAGTTCTGTCCCTTCAATAGCTTCAAGGAAGGAGTCAGATTCTATCTGGGTTAAAAAACTATTAAAATGTGAAGCCATATTTCCTTCAAAATAAAAGTTTTGAATGAATTCCTTGCCTTCCGATAAATAATACTGTTTTACGGCACCTGATTTTACAAAATATATATTCTTACAAATATTACCTTCTGTCAGCAAAGTCTCTTTTTTTTCTACTTTTTTTACAAATAAAAATGGCTTTAATGCCTTCATCATTTTCTGACATAAATCAAAATGTGATTTTTCATCAGAATCTTTAATACTTATCATGGTAGTGGGGTAGTTTATGGTTTGGTTTAGTCTTTCAGGTTTTTCAGGTGTTTGCTAAAGTGGTTTTGTTTATTCAGTTATAAAATGGTATTTTCTTAGTTGAAAGAATTAGAATCATTAAATTGTTTAACACTATTATTAATTGATTTTGTATGCACTAAAGCTATTTGTTTTTTTCTCTTCGTATTCACATAATATTAGAAAACTAATCATCGGTAAAGACAGTGCTATTGTTAAAACCTCATTATTTTCATTTAATAAATAAATTGGTTGTGCATTGATTGCTAATAGAAGTATTATAATAATGAAATAGATTAATTTTTTCATGATTAAATAGTTGTGTGTGCCGTCTTTGGACTACTTATTATTATGTATTGTTGGGTAATGATAATAATGAGAAAACTACGCCATCTTAAATTAGTGCTTATTGTCAATCTATTACACATTTGTATTAATGGCATATGTTTTTTGTTTGATATTTTTATTTTCAAAATGAAAAAACTCAGGAGGTTTGTGGGCGTTCTCTGATATATAAATGTCTGTTTTTTAAACAATCAGACTCTAAGTTTTTTGTATAAAGCCATTAATAAAAGGTAATCGGAATCATTTTTTCTTTTTCTGTCATGGTAGATAATACACTCAGTAAATTTATTTTTCATTTCCGGGCTATCTTTCATAAGTTGTTGATAGTCTCTTCTGTCGAGCACCTGCAGTAAGCTACCTGCAACAGCTTCAAGTGTAGTTTCCGATATTGTTTGATTGAGAAAACTATCCATATTTGATGCAATACTGCTTTTTCTGTAAAATTTATTTAGCTCTTCATTATTGTATTTGTCATAACTGTATTGTTTTACTGCCCCTTTTAGTATTATGTATACTTTGTTGCAGATTTCTCCTTTTTTTAGCAATACTTCTTTTGTTGATATCTTTTTTTTATAAGTGTATTTATTGATACCTTCAAAAAATATTTTGCAATGATCCGTGCTTTTAGGAAGGATATTATTATTTGAATTGTTGTAATCTGATTTGTTTGATCCGGAATGATGATCCTTACTCATTTGTGGGTTTAGTTTATTGGCCAGGAATATTGATAATTATATATATGTTAATAATTAATCCAAAGATTATATGATTTGTTTTTAGGTTTTTATGCATATTTATTTAATGTATTTTAATTTATAATAACATTATATTTTCAATTTGAAAAATAGTAATCATTTAATTATTTGAAAGGGGACAGAGAAAGTTTTTCAATTCATTTTCCGTAATAATTTTTAGATTTGATAGCTCATAAGTTTAAGTAACGTTCCTCTTCTGGCGGTGTTTTTTAATTAAAGAAAAAACAGGTATTTTTAGTTCAATAAATTAAAGTTGGTACTCAGGGGATAAAACAAAGCTTATCTTTTGCATAAGATGTCAGAATTTCTACCTTTGTATGTTCTAAAAATACAGAAATTTTGTATATCATTTCAGACCTTGGATTCAGCTTTACATAAAGAATGCTCTGAATAATTCTGATTTTGTATTTTGTTTCTTTTGATTAATAACCATTTATAATAATATTTACAAGAATGAAATCTTTTAATAAGCTCAGCAATATTACGGGTTGGATGATGTTTGCAGTTGCTACTACTGTATATATGCTATCAGCTGAACCTACAGCAAGTTTATGGGATTGCGGGGAGTTTATCTCTGCTGCATATAAATTGGAAGTGGTTCACCCTCCCGGGGCCCCTCTTTTTTTGATGATAGGCCGAATGTTTGCCTGGGTGGCCACTCTTATTTCTGATGACCCTTCCAATATTGCCTATTCTCTTAATGTAATGTCGGGTGTATGCACCGCTTTTCTGGTCATGTTCGTATGCTGGTCAACGATCATTCTTAGTAAATTGGCATTGGTCGGGCGCAATGGCGTTCCGGAGAAGGGAGGTCAAACAATAGCAATTCTTGGTTCAGGAGTAGTTGCTGCGTTAGCTGCTACCTTTGCTACTTCAGTTTGGTTCTCTGCTGTTGAAGGCGAAGTTTATGCTATGTCTTCCGGCTTTTCCGGTTTGGTTATGTGGGCAGCACTAAGATGGTATATATCCGATCATCCACGCGCCGACAGATGGTTGGTCTTTATTGCTTATATGATGGGTTTATCCATAGGAGTTCACTTACTGAGTTTATTGGCATTTCCATTTTTGGGGGTTCTTTTTTATTATAAAAAGAGGGAACTTAAACACGAAGAAACAGACTTTAATCTCAAAAGTACCATCATTGGCTTTTTGGGTGGATTTGTCGGTCTTGTAGCTGTTCAGTATTTCATTATACCAAGATTACCTCAAATGGCAGCAGCAGTTGATTATTTCTTTGTTAATGGTGCCGGAATGCCTATGGGAACCGGGGTAGTATTTTTTCTGCTGTTACTCATTGCAGGAATTGTTGCAATCCTCCGATATGCGCACAAGGCCGAAAAGTATTATTTGCATCTGGGGACCATGATGTTTGCAATGATCCTTGTAGGTTTTTCTTCTTATGGTATGGTAGTAGTGCGTGCCAATGCACAGGCAGCTATCAACATGAACAATCCTTCCGATCCATACAGTATGTTGTCCTATCTTAACCGGGAACAATATGGGACACGTCCTCTTTTATACGGGCCTCATTTTGTTGCTGATCATCCCGATGCACAGCGATCTGTAACAAAAGACAAAGATGTGTACCGGCCTGTGGAGAAGGATGGTAAAATGATCTATGATATTGTTGACGAAAAGCAACAGGTTGATTACGACCCTGCTAATATGATGCTTTTTCCTCGCCTAGGACACCTCGACAAAGATGGGGATTATAAAGAATGGATGGACCTGTCTCTGGTAAAGGATGAATCTTCTGGGAAAATGATAGAAAAGCCCACAATGGCAAATAATTTCGGATTTTTCTTCAAGTATCAGATAGGATATATGTATCTAAGATATTTTGCCTGGAATTTTATAGGCAGGCAAAATGCTTTTCAGGGGATTCATGGTACGTTGACAAAAGGCAACTGGCTATCTGGAATAGGGCCTGTAGATGCCATGAAATTGCATTCTCAAACAAATCTGCCCGATTATATTAAAAATGATAAATCCAGAAATACCTATTATTTCCTTCCTTTCATCTTTGGTCTTATCGGGTTGCTTTTTCATTTTTCCAAACGACCAAGGGAGGCAATGGCTTTGTCTGTTTTATTTCTTATGACCGGTTTGGCAATTATAGTATTTACCAATCAACCACCCCGGGAACCAAGAGAGAGGGACTATGTTATTGTTGGATCTATTTTTACATTTTGTATGTGGATCGGGATGGCAGTTCCTTTCCTGTATGAAAAATTGAAAGACAAAGTACCTGGTATTGCTTCTGCCGGAATGGCTACTGCATTGGTTCTTGTGGCCCCTGTAATTATGGGATCACAAAACTGGGATGATCACTCCCGTGCCGAGCAATATGGTGCCAGGGATTATGCTATTAATTTCCTTGAGTCCTGTGCGCCTAATGCGCTTGTTTTCACCTATGGCGATAATGATACCTATCCACTTTGGTATGCTCAGGAAGTTGAAAATATACGACCGGACGTACGGGTAATAAATTTTAGTCTTCTTGCGGTTGATTGGTATATCGATCAACTTAGAAGGGCCGTGAATACTTCGACGAAAGTTGAAATGACAATACCGAAAGAGGCATACAGAGGCAAGCTCAGAAATTACCTCCCCTTTGTACCTCTTACAGAAAAGTTTACCAATCTTCATGATGTAGTAAAAATTATTGGTGATGTAAATAAATTAGGAGCTAAGAATAAAGGACAGCTCAATCCTCAGATTCTACAGAATTTTGCTTCAATAGTTCCTGCAAAAAATGTTTTTCTTCCGGTAGATAAGCAAAAAGCTATTGCAAATGGTGCTATTCCTGCAAGTATTCCGGATTCTTTGATTCTGGACAAAGTTAATTTTTCTCTTAAGCCGGGGCAATACATGATGAAAGATGAAATTGCGCTTATAGATATCATTTCTACTAATGCGGCTAACGGCTGGAAGCGGCCTATATATTTCGCTGTTACCTGCCGCCCTGAAAAAATTATGGGACTAAAGGATTATTTGATGCTTGAGGGGATGGCACTCAGAATTGTTCCCTACAAAACTCCATCGCAGAGTTCTATGGCTATTTTGATGGGCAAGGTTGATACCGAGCTGATGTTTGAAAACATGGTGGGTACAGATTCTGTTCCCGGCAAGTTCAAATGGGGTGGTTTTGACAAAAAAGATTTCTTTATCAATGAATCCTATATGCCCTCTGTACATAGTTTGCAATATGGTTTTATCAGATTGACTGAGGCGCTGATGAAGGAAGGCAAAAAAGATAAAGCCGTCGCATCTGTCGATAAATTCTTTGAAGCCTTTCCACATTTCAATTTTCCCTATGACCAATCGAGAATGGGTTTGCAGGCAATCAGATTTCATTATCAGCTTGGCAAAGATGAAAGTGCTCAAAAACATCTCAGAATTTTATCAGGTGCACTTGAAAACCGTATGATATTTTACTCAGGGTTATCTACCTATGATGCTCAAACCTTTGACAGGGACATGAGAGAAACGATGGGGATGATACAAGGAGTTTTACAGTTAATTTCTGCTGATAAAAACAATGACTTCAAAGAGGAAATCACCAAAATGCTGAAAGATTTCTTACCTCCTCAGGTACAACAACCTCAACCAATAGGACCAAATAATAATTAATATTTTGTTCCTTGTTTTCAATAAATGACCACTTGCTTTTGCAAGTGGTCTTTTTTTTACTTCCGGTCCGGCTATTTTTAAATGCTTAATGAAGTTGTTATGCTTCTCTTTTACGCATTTATCCTTATCTTTGTAGAAACAAATGTGATGACTTTTAACGACTTAAATTTAAGTAGCTCCCTTCGGAATGCCCTGCAGGATTTGAATATGTCAGTTCCTACACCTGTACAAATACAGTCCTTCCCTGTCCTGATGTCGGGACGGGATGTAGTTGCTGTTGCACAGACAGGTACAGGCAAGACCTTTGCTTATTTACTGCCTGTTCTCAGACAACTGAAGTTTTCTACTCAAAAACACCCCCGTGTTCTTATTGTTGTTCCTACCCGTGAACTCGTTGTACAGGTGACCCAGGAAATCGAAAAATTAACAACTTATATGTCTGTACGCAGCAAAGGGGTTTTTGGTGGAGTCAATATGAACACACAAAAGGATGAACTGGTTTCCGGGATGGATATTCTTGTCGCTACACCCGGCAGACTTGTAGACCTGGCGCTCAGCAGGGCTATTAAGCTTAAAAAAATTAAACAGCTGATTATTGATGAAGTAGATGAAATGCTCAATCTGGGTTTTCGTTCACAACTAAATAATATCCTCGATTTACTTCCTGAAAGAAGGCAGAATATTCTCTGTTCTGCTACCCTTACAAAAGAAGTTGAATCTCTGATAGCTAATGTTTTCCACAATCCATACAAAATAGAAATTGCTGTCTCCGGTACATCTGCGGATGGAATTGTCCAAAAGGCTTTTCATGTCCCGAATTATTATACGAAAGTCAATCTTCTTAAATATTTGCTTGCGAATAATTCCGAATGGTCAAAAATTCTCATTTTTGCTGCTACCAAAAAAATGACAGATGCCCTTTTTGATTTTCTGAATGATGAATTTCCGGGACAGATTGGTGTTATTCATTCCAATAAATCTCAAAATTACCGGCTTCGGACCGTTGAGAACTTTGATAAAGGGGAGCACCGGGTTTTACTTGCTACTGACCTCATTGCCCGTGGTCTTGATTTTGAGGCTGTTTCACACGTCATCAATTTTGATACCCCCGATGAAGCAGAAAATTTTATTCACCGTGTCGGCCGTACAGCAAGGGCCTCTGCCGAAGGAGTCGCTATCACATTTGTCAATCAAATTGAAGTTACGTTGGAATTGCAATATTTTGAAGCAATAGAACATCTCATGAATCGGAAAATACCTCTTTTGGATATACCAAAGGATGTAGAAATTTCTGAGATGCTCACCGATGATGAAATTCTGAAATACAAACAGAAAAATGCCCAGAAAGAGGTAAATTTAATTAAAGATTCTCAGGGGGCTGTTCACCAAAAGAAAGAAAAAAACACCAAAGTCAACCGGGCTAAGGAAAAACGATTTGCCAGAAAAGCAGAAAAATTCAATTCTAAGAAAAGAGGTAAAAAATAATTTTAAATAACGGAATTGTTATTATGCACTGGGAAAGAGTTAGAGGTAAAAAAGTAGAATATTGGTCTATAAGCAGAAATGGCTTTACTGCAGGATGTCATTACGGTTCAGGTCATTCAGATAATGCTTTTCATTACTCAGTCGATGAATTATTGGATTCTCAGAACAAAAACTTCATGTCGCATCTTCCGCCGGGAGTGTCTGCTAAAGAATTATTAGGGTTTCTTTTGGATGACTATATTAAGTGCATAAAGACTTCCCCGGGGCAGGATGCTGAAGATGCTAGCAATACATTGGATTCTGAAAAGTACCTAAGCAGGATCAGAAAGTATATGGATAGCCTTTGAAGTTTTAATTATCAAGCTGAACTTTTACGAGCTTTTTTCTTTCATTATAGATCAATTTGAATTTCTTGTCTATCAGATCCGGATTGGCTCCGGGAGGGCCTTCTTCTCCCTCTGTCTGAGCAATCATTTGTTCATTCATCAGAATATCAAGACCGCTTAAAGAATCTTTTGTTTTCAATACATTAATTTCCTCTTCACTCAATCCATCCGTATTAGTAATTCTGAAATTGAGTCCTTCTCCATTATCATTGATGAAGTAATAATCTGTAGCACCTGCGTATACAGCACAGCTCTTGTAAATTGCAGAAACGGAGGTGTAGCCTACCTCTAAATCTATAGAATTATCTTCGGTAGGGGAAGGAGTACTAGCAGGAAGATTGGGGTCAGTACTTAGAGGTTCCTGCGGGTTGCTGTTATTATTGCAGCATATTAACAGGCTGTAAGTTAAGCAGGTATACAGTAGGTATTTCATGTTTATATTTATAATAATATCGGAATAAATTCATTGATAGTTACAACAGGGCAAATTTTGCTCCGTTTTTATCTGATTTTCTACTTATTACAAACATTAATATTTTATTAAGAATCGCTGTAGACAACCTCAAACTCTTCACAGACAACCATCATTTCATCCGAAGGGATTTCGCCAAAGCTACTCAGGTCCTTGGAGAAAAAGTCCCAATGTACCTTTTTCCAGTAGGTCAGCGTCTGATCGCCTTCTCCTTCTTTCATAGCATAATCCTCTGTAACCTCATTAAATGGTATTATTTCAACAGCGGTAGTTTTAATAATACATTTTGCCTCCCCTTCCCAGTTTGTAATAATAGAAAAGTCATCTACAGCAGGTATAGGTGATTGATAGTGAATATAGGAAGCAAAGGCTACAGATGAAGCAGTTTTAATACCAGCAACTACCAGCATTGAACAGTTCTCAGCATCTTTTTTTGTGATTCCAAAATGCCAGGATTCCGGCATAGGAGTGTGACTGTATTCCGTGTTTTCAGCTATGAAGGAAAACCACATTGTAGGTACTGAAGAATGAATTTGGTCTGTCATTATTAATAAAGCTTTATTTTTTTGATTTTATTTTTTGCAAATATATAATTTTTTTATTTCATCTTACCATCAAGAATGGCCTTTGCAATATTTTTTACCTGTGCGGGGAAATCTTTACTGATAATCCATCTCAGAGTATTCGGGTTTTTATGAGCTTCCTGTCCTTTGTTGCTACCAAAATTGAATACAATATTTCCTTCAGTGTTTCTACTGAACCGACCGGTGAAATCAACATTTTTATTATCTGAAAGAAAATCGTGGATAGCCTGCATATCATTTTTAACAGGGGCTTCAATTAGGTTATCATCTCTGTCAATATAATCTACACCTTGGTACCGTTCCAACTGACCCCAAAATACATCGGCTGTGGCCTTTGTGTCAGACATTGCATCGTGTGCATTTTCCAGCTCTTTCCCACAATAAAATTTCAGGGCGGCTTTCAGGGTTCTGGGTTCCATTTTATAAAAAATCTGTAAGGCATCAATCAGCCTGCGTCCCTGCATTGAAAAATTAATGCCAACCCTGTCAAATTCCTCTGTCAGCATTGGTATATCAAATCTGTTCGAGTTATATCCTGCCAAATCACAATTTTCAAGAAAATCCATTAATTCAACTGCATATTCTTTGAATGTCGGTTTATTTCTAACCATTTCTACCGTAATACCATGGACTTTTATCGCATCCGGTTTGATAGGGTATTGAGGGTTCATCAGAATATTCTTCTCTATTGGTGCAGAACCATCTTTTGGGTATTTTATCATCGCAATCTGCATTATCCGGTCTTTGACCACATCCGCACCAGTTGATTCAATATCAAAAAAAACCAAGTCTCTGTCCAGGTTGAAATTCATATTTTTATTATTTTGTATGTTGTGTTTTTCTGTAAATTATCAGAATAAATAGCAAGGTTATTAAAAAAGTGGCAAGATACCATTTTTTTGGGAAAGTTGCAATTTCAGGCTTAAGACTGCTTATGTTGCCTGTTAATATTAATCCCGACCAAAAATAGGGGTGCCCCTGAAAAGAAGAAGCTGTTTTCAGGTAGCTTTGTTTGGCTTTCTGCAATGCAGCTGCCTTGTTGTGGTATTTTATTTGAGTATAAAAATTTTTCATTATTTGATGACTGGACTTGTCGTCTATTTGCCAGTAGCTTGTTAGTAATCCCGCTGCACCTGCAATCATAAAATCCCTGGTGAGGCTCATTGTCCCTTCGCCCTCCTGCCAAAATCCGATTCCCGTCTTGCAGGCGCTTAACACGATTAAATCAGCCTGCAGGTTTAATTTTACTATTTCATGTGGGTATAAGATGGATTCTGTTGTATCGTTTTGATAACTGAAAAATAATTTTGCATTTTCGTGTTCCTCTTTGTCAGAATAGCCATGTACCGCTAAATGAAGAATATTGCATTCAGGACTTTCTTTAATGAAATTTGATTTAGTTGCTGAGTTTTTATAGAAATACCTGCCTTTGTATTCCTTCTGAATAAATTCTGCTTCAGTGCAGTTGTATTTTAATGCAGGTAAATGTGGATGATTACGGTAATCGGGTGCGAAAGCCAGGATCTTACCTGTTTTTTGGTTTCTGTGCACATATTGTTGATGATAAAATGTAGTGACAGAACTGGCATAACTTATAGTATATTTATGCAGAATATAATTCAAATCATGGAAGCCTTTTGTTGTTGGGTTTAACCGGCTTGTGAGTGCTTCAAAAGGGAGGTGTTGCAATTTAAAGTCAGGAATAATAATCAGCTGACTACAATTCAGGTCAGGAAGGAGTTTCTTGTATAAGCTATGTGCGTAGAGATCATATTGTCTGCATGATCGATTAATATTTATTTTGCTGAGGTTTAAATTCAGGAGGTAATTGATAAACTGTTGCAATTCATTTTCAAAATCATAAACAATTTTTTTTAATCTTAATCGGTTTTCTTCAATGATTATCAGGTAAAAAAAATGTCCTTCAAAAAAATAATTAAGTACTGCCTGCCCTGGTTTTAGCATTTTTTGTATTTGTGAAATTCTTATAACCTGTTGAGGGTTCTCAGATTTGTTTGCTTTTTCATTCGTTTGTTCATAATCTTGGTGATGTTTAAACAGTTGATATTGAAGTTTTGCAGCTACTAAAGAGTCATTTTCATACTCCGCTTTTTTCCATTTTTGTTCAAGAAACTGTATTTCTTCAAGTAAGGCTTTTTTTTGTTGTTGTACCCGGTCAGTGGGATATTTATGAATTTGCCGCTGCCTGATTTGTATTGACAATAAGACAGATTTGTTGAATTCCATCAATTCATGAATTCTTTCGATATATTTATCCTCTTCAAATTTATTGTATAATGAAAAGCACAATTCTATTCCCCTTCTGCAAATCTTGCGTAGGTTTTTTATCAGGTTCAGCTTATCTTCGGTGGAACTCATGTCCTTCAGACTCTGACCCACTATAGATTTTATCTTTCCGAACGAGTTGTAGCTGTTTTGCATTTCTTTGGGGGATAAATTTATGCACAGTCTAAATTGTACACCAACGATATCCAACATCAGGGTTTTATCTGTTATTATTTGATTGCGTATATTGGATTTCCATGCTTTTTTAGAATAAAAATATGCTTTTTTAAATTCCTTTTGTTCTTCATAAAGATAGGTCATATCGAGGTACATCCTTGCAAGGTCCGGGTGCAGCAATCCAAAATATTTTTCTTGCAGAGCGATCACTTTATTTAAATATTTTTTTGAAATATCCCTGGATTCTTGGTTTCGGAATAATTTCGATAATCGCCAGAGCGGGGCTATGATATGTTGGCTGTTATTACCAAATATTTTTCTGTATATACGGGTTGATTCTTTGAGGTGGTATTCAGCTGAATCTAATTTACCAAGTTGCTGAAAAGTTCCACCCAGGTGGTTGTGGGCAAAGGCGGTCATTTCGTTTTTCTTGCCATAGACCCTGTTCAGGATTTCCAAACTTTTACGGTGATAATTCAGCGCTTTTTCATAATTTTCAAGTTTATAATAACAAAAGCCAATGTTAGTATAAGTATTCTGTAATGAATAATGTTCTTTATTGTGTTTAGCTATTCTTATTTTTGCTATTTCTGTAAAATATGACAAAGCCTCCAGTATTGCCTGCTGTTCGAATTTTATATGTGCCAGGTTAGTGTATATTCTTGCCAGTAAATCTTCATTTACATCTTTTTTGAATTGGTGGTATAGTTTTTTTGCTGAATTCAGTTTTATCTCCGCTTCCAGGAAATCCGCCTTTTTGAGTTGAATGCTACCTGAAAGAATTAGTAAATTTATTTCTGCTGCCGGCTTTCTCGTTTCTTGTCTCCTGTATTCTGAAAAGGCAAGCTCAACAAATTTTTGGGCAGCATCATAATCCTCATTCAGGTAGTTGGTTTGTGCCAGGAATTTATAAATGCCGTGACTGTCAGCGTTATCTTTTGTAGTTTTTGATTGGTAAATTTCTAGGGATTTACAGGCAAAATTAAGTGCTGAGGGATATTCAGACAAAGCACGGTTCAGGCTTGCAATATTAAAATAGGCCTCTGCAAGTTTTGTATTTATCGTGTTGAAATTATTTTTTGATTGTTTGATTCCTAATAGAATTTCCACCTCTTTTTCAGCCATTTTTAATGCATTTTCTACATCCCGTTCTCCTGCATATATTTTTGTCAGTTGACGACAGATATCAGCACTGCTGTCTGATATAGTTTTGTAATACCTTAGTTTATTATGCAATTGAATAATCTCCGGACTTTGAGACATAAGACAATTAACCCAGATAAGTAAAATGAAGGCAGGGAATAGGTGGTGTTTTTGAAAATTCATCTGTATGCAGCTTTAAATACAAATTTGTTTTCATGGGAATTAACTTAAGGTATCATTTTTTTCTTATGTTTACTAATCTTATGAATAGTAATTGATTATAAAAAAGAAATGCTACTGAATCATAATCTTCAGTAGCATCTCGTTATATTAAATATTTAATTTTTTTACTCCAGGTCCAGGCGGGCAAACCAGATTTTCTTTCCAACCTTGTCTTCGCCGATAAAAGTAAGATGTGAACCCGGAACGTAGAGTTGTGGGAATTCAGGATTTGTAAAGTACAATTGTTTCCCTTTTTCGTCCTGTCCCAGTGGCTTGAAATCTGAAATCCTGCCCTTACTCAAATCTACTTTTGCAACAGTAGGGTAGTAGAGCAATTTTTTCTTGCTTATTGTAGCAGTATAGCCAATCAGTCCCATAGTAAATCCTTTTCTAAAACCTTTGATTTCTCCGTAGACCCAGTAAACAGTACTTCCGTCTTTGCCTAAATACAAATCGGTGGGTGTAATTATCCCCCTTGAATATTTATTCATCTTATCTCTTCGAATACCATATTGAGATTTCAGGTTGCCTCCATCGTCAAAATGAAACATCAGCAAATCTCCGTAAGATTTTATTTTTGTATAAACAGTATTGCCATCCCTGTCCTTGACATCATTGCCTCTTTCGTCTTTTTCAGGTACTTTTTTCCATACATACTTTTG